>JAKCAB010000537.1 GCA_021839785.1 bacterium
GGCGGCACCCGCTGGCGCGCTCGGAGCGGCGGCGGATCCGAAGGTCAGGGTCTTGAGAAAACCGACGTAAGCCGGCTTTTGTTGCGCGACCAGCGCATCGTCACCGGTCATCTTGATAAACCAGGCCGTGCCCTCGCGTCGCAAAATCGCCGCGAGCATCCGTTTGCGCGGCTTTTGGTCCGCCGGCCCCGCGAGGTCGAACAACTGTCCCTCGTTGCCAGCTACGCTGACTTTTTCGGCCAGCTTGCCAAGTTCCTCGGCCGTGATCGGCGGCCCGCTCAATTGGCCAAGCCAGCGGTTGACATTGTCCAGGTCGCTGCCGGCCAAGCCAGGCAGCGGAATGATCGACACGTCCGCTTTCTGGCCGTTCTCGCCCGTGACCGCGAACGACCCCACCCGCATCTGGCCGGCCGGGAGTTCCTGCCAACCGGTGGGAAGCTGCCATTTCACCTGCGGAACGCCGGTCGCGGGTTCCGGGGTCATCATGCCGGCAGACTGGGCGGGAGCCAGAGCCGCCGTGTTGTCTTTGGGCGCCTGGTATTGGCGAACGCCTTCGCGGTCGCACCCGGTGACGCCCAACCCTAACCCTGCCAGCAGACTGACCACGACGGGCATCCATACCTGCCGGTGCTTCGGCTCGTTCGTCGAAAAAGCAAAACGCATACAGGATTGTTACTTGGACAAGCAATTTTGGCAAATACTCCCGACGCGCTTTTTGATCCCGGTCATAAGCGTCCAGCCAACGCTTGCCCGCAGCCCAAGCCATCGCATACGTTCGCGCGGCATGATCATCGCTCCATCGTTGCTCGCCGCCAATGCCGGCCGGTTGGCGGCTGAGGCCGGCCGCGCTGAACGGGCAGGCGCCGACTGGCTGCACGTGGATATCATGGACGGCCACTTCGTCCCCAATCTTACGTTCGGCCCGCACCTCGTCCGTGCCGTGCGCCAGGCCACCCGCCTGCCGCTGGACGTGCACCTCATGTGCACCCGGCCCGAGACGTTGCTCGAACCGTTTCACGAAGCAGGCGCTAGCCTCCTCACCGTCCATGTCGAACTCGGTAATCGCGTCGCGCCGCTGCTCTGGAAAATCAAGTCGCTCGGCGCCCAGGCCGGCTTGGCCGTCAACCCGCCCACGCCGATCGCCGCAGTCCGGCCGTTTCTCCGGCAGATCGACTTGCTGTTGGTGATGACCGTGAATCCCGGCTTCGGCGGCCAATCCTTCATCGAAGAAACGGTCCCGAAAATTCAGCAGGCGGCCGCGTGGCGCCGCGAGGCGGGCCTGGATTTCCACCTCGAAGTGGACGGTGGCGTGAATTTCGAGACGGTCGGCGAATGCGCCCGCGCCGGGGCGGACACGTTCGTGAGCGGCACCGCCCTTTTCGGCCAACCCAGCCTCCGGCGTGCGATCCGCAAGTTGCGCCAACTCGCGCAGCGTCACGCGCCCGCCTCGGCACCCGCCACCGCCTCGCCGGGGCTGGCCGCGGTGGCCTGAGGCTGGTCGCATCCCTCGTCACACCGGGCCGCCATGTCTCCAATCCGTTTCGGCACCGACGGCTGGCGAGGAGTCATCGCCGAGGATTTCACCTTCGCGAATGTCGAGCGGGTCGCCCAAGCCACGGCGGACTACTGGGCCTCCGCGGCAGGTGATCGCCAGCGCCTGGCGGTGGTGGGGTACGACAACCGCTTTCTGTCCGAGCAATTCGCCGCGCGGACGGCTGAGGTCTTCGCCGGCAACGCGTTTCGCGTTGTTTTGACCTCGGTGCCCACGCCCACGCCGGCAGTTTCGCTCGCGGTAAAACAGCTTCACGCGGCGGGCGGCGTCATGATCACCGCCAGCCACAATCCGCCCGAATTCAACGGCTTCAAACTCAAGGCCTGGTTCGGCGGCTCGGCCGACGCCACGATTTGCCAAGGCGTGGAAGGCTGGCTGGACCGCGCGCCAGCGCGGCGCGCGCCGCTGGCCGAGGCGCGCCGACAAGGCGTGGTGACCCTCAAGGACCTGCGGCCGGCGCATTACCGCGCGATCCGGCGGTTGGTGGACTTCGACCGCGTTGCCCATTCGGGCTTGCGCGTGGCCCACGACGCGATGTTTGGCGTCGGCGCGGGGTGCTTCGCCGAGTTGCTTGCCCGGACCACCTGCCGCGTCACCACGTTCCGCGGCGAGCGCGACCCCCTTTTTGGCGGCATCCGGCCAGAACCGATCCCGCCGTTTTACGCCGCCACCTCGGCGTTTTTGCGCCGCCACCCGCACGACGTGTGCCTGGTCAGCGACGGCGACGCCGACCGGTTGGGCGCCCTCGACGAACGCGGTGTACCGCTGACGGCGCATCAAGTCGTCGCGCTGGTCCTGTGGCATCTGGCGGTGAACCGGCGCCAGCGCGGGACGGTGGTCAAATCGCTCAACACGACCAGTCTCGTGGATCGAATCTGCGCCGCGCAGGGTCTGCCGTTGCGGGTGACGCCGATCGGCTTCAAACACATCAGCGCCGAAATGCTGCGTCCCGGCGTGCTGGCCGGGCTGGAAGAAAGCGGCAGCCTGGGCTTCCCGGCGCACCTTCCAGAACGCGACGGCCTGGCGGCCGGCCTGTTGCTGCTGGAGTTGCTGGCCTGGGAGCAACCACCGCTGAGCCGCCTGTGGCGCCGGCTGGAGCGCGAGTTCGGACCGCACCAATACGCGCGCCTGGACCTCCCGTTCCCGGAGGAACGCCGCGCGGATTTGATGGCTGCGTGCGCGTCAAAGCCGCCAGCCCGGCTGGGCCGGTCTCCCGTCGTGGAAGTGCACACCTTCGACGGCGTGAAATACGTCGCCCGCGACGGGTCGTGGCTGATGATTCGCGGCTCGGGCACCGAACCGGTCGTCCGCGTTTATGCCGAGGCGGCGAGCCAGGCGGCGGCGCAGCGCCTGGTGCATGCCGGCGCGCGACGGCTGCGGTTGCTTTGACCGCGGCACAGGCGCGCGGGTGTCCGCTCGCCCGTTTGGCCCAGGAGCGCGGATGTCCAATCCGCGACCCGGCAGACCTTAACGTCGGTGAGACCCGAGCGGCTGCGACCGGGACGGTCGCGCGCCCAAACGGGGATGCGCGCGCGGGAGCCGGGTTGCCAAGTTGTCACTGGCCAAAGCCCACGCGCCTTGCTCCTATTGCGTTCGGCGTTGACCCAAGCGCACCACGTGCATGAAGCGACCGTCGCCTAAAAACTACGTCAACCGCGAGTTGAGCTGGCTGGAGTTCAACCAGCGGGTGCTGGAGGAGGTGCTCGACCGCACGAACCCGTTGCTGGAGCGCGTGAAGTTCTTCGCCATCGTCAGCTCCAATCTCGACGAGTTTTTCGAGGTGCGCGTGGCGGGCCTGAAACAACAGGTGGCCAGCGCCACGAACGAGCGCGGCCTTGACGGGATGACCGCCGGCGAAACCTTGCGGGCCATCGCGGCGCGCATCCGGCGGATGGTGGCGACGCAGTACCAGGTCTGGCGCGAGCAACTCGTGCCGGCGCTGGCCCGGCATGGCATCCACTTCATTCACCCGGCATTCGTGCAAGGAGCGGATCGGGACTGGCTGGACGCGTTTTACCGGGCGGAGGTGCACCCGGTGCTTACGCCGCTGGCGATCGATCCGGCCCATCCGTTTCCCCGGTTGCGCAACAAGTCGTTGCATCTCATCGTGCAACTGCGGCGCCCGGGCAGGAAGAAAACCCGCCACCGTTTGTTGGTGGTGCAGGTGCCCCGCGTGTTGCCCCGGCTCATCGAACTCCCCCGCCCCGACGGCGAACACGCTTACGTCTTGCTCGAGAAGCTCATCCAGCACCACTTGGCGGACGTGGTGCCGGGCCAGGAAGTGCAGGGCTGCTGGGCCTTCCGCGTGACGCGGAACAGCGATTTGTACATCGACGAAGGCGACTCGGCCAACCTGCTCAAGGCGGTGGAAAACGAGGTTCACAACCGGCTTAAAGGCGAGGCCGTGCGGCTGGAAGTCGAGGAAGGCACCCCGCCGGAGATCATCAAAGACCTCCTCGCCACGCAGCGACTCGAGCCGGACGACCTTTACCAGGTCAACGGTCCGATGAACACCCCCCGGCTCATGGCGCTCTGCTCGAACATCGAGCAACCCGAGTTGCACGACCCGCCGTTCTTCGCGCCCGTTGCGCCCGCCTTGCGCGGACAAGCCGACATTTTCGCCGCCGTCCGCCGGGGCGACATCTTGTTGCACCACCCTTACGAGAGCTTCGAGAGCGTCGTCGGTTTTTTGCGACAGGCCGCCGCGGACCCGCAGGTGCTGGCGATCAAGCAGACGCTTTACCGCACGGGCGGCGATCCGCGCATCATCGGGGCGCTCATGGACGCGGTGAAGAACGGCAAGCAGGTGACCGCCGTGGTCGAGTTGAAGGCCCGCTTCGACGAGTCCAACAACATCCGCTGGTCGCGCCAGCTCGAAGACGCCGGCGTGCACGTCATTTACGGCTTGGTCGGTTACAAGATTCACTGCAAGGCCACGCTGGTCGTGCGCCGCGACGAGGACGGCATCCGCCGCTACCTCCACTTGGGCACCGGCAACTACAACCCCGTCACCGCGCGCATCTACACCGACCTGAGCCTGCTAACGTGCCGGCCGGACCTGGGCGAGGACGCCACGAACCTTTTCAATCTCATCACCGGCCTCTGCCAATACCAGGGGATGCGCAAGCTGCTGGTTGCCCCGTTCGACCTGCTCACCCGGATGCTCGAAAAAATCCGGCGCGAGACCGAGCACGCCCGGCGCGGCCTGCCGGCCCGCATCGTCGCCAAGATGAACGCGCTGGTGGTCACCGAGATCATTGACGCCCTCTACGAGGCCTCGCAGGCGGGCGTGAAAGTGGATCTGATCGTGCGGGGCATCTGCTGCCTGCGGCCGGGCGTGCGGGGATTGAGCGAGAACATCTCCGTGCGCAGCATTGTGGGCCGCTTCCTCGAACACAGCCGGGTGTTTTACTTCGAGAACGCCTGCGAACCGGAGATTTTCGTCGGCAGCGCCGACTGGATGCCCCGCAACCTTTTCAAGCGCATCGAGGTGGTCTTTCCGATCGAGGACGGCAGATTGCGGGAACGCATCCTCAGCGAGTTGCTCGCCGTGCAACTGGCTGACAACGTCAAAGCCCGCTTCATCCGGGCGGACGGCACGCATCGCCGCGCCGGGGTGCGGCGAGGCGAGCCGCGCTTGAACAGCCAGGAGGAACTGATCCGCCGGGCGCAGGCGAACGCGAACGCTGGCGGTGGCCCTCAGCTTGCCAACAACGGCCCCCGGCTCACGCCGATACCCGCAGCCGCAGTGCCGCTCCAGTGACCGCCTTCGCCAAGTGCAACACCGCGGCGAGTTGTGCTACTACGACGGCGGTTTTCCCCAGCGGCCATAGACCTCGATGAGCGCGTTGTTCGTGTCATTGCGCCGGTCCAGCCAGCCGATGAACAGTTGATTGCCGTCCGGTTTGACCGTCAGCATCAGCATCCTTTGAACATTCTTACTCACGGCTGGCCGCCTTGGCGGCGGCGGGCGACCCACCACAGGCCCAGCCCGCCTAGAACCAGCAACGCCCAAGGAGCCGGCTCCGGAATGGGCTGCAACACGCTGAAGGATTGCAGGCCGAGGAGTGGCTGGGGAACCTGCAACGAAGCATTCCCACCGCCTTGAGCATAGAACAATGCGGATTGACCGTAGCCGCCCAAGCCGTGCGTCACCGCTTCCTCGTAGGTCGCCCCCAACTGGACGTCCCACACCTTTACCTGCAGCCATGCCCACCCCACCTCATGCACCGACGGAACGAGGCCGTAAGTATCACCCCTGAAATACCCCGGTCGCACGAACGGAGCGAGTACGCGGCCAACTCCGTGACTGCCAACCACCGGGCTTAGCGAGTCTGGCGTAGCCCCGCTATACACCTCCGCTACCCATTCCGAACCGCTAAGCAGACTGCCGGTCCAGTCATACACGGGAGCATCGAGGCCGTAAACGCTGTTCCAATTCGCTAAGCCAAAAGTTGCCTGGGCGAACGCTTCAGCCGCCACGCACGCGCAGGCCAAAGACAAAGACAAGAAAGTTGTCATTCTCATACGACATTCCTTTGGTCGTTCCGTGTGATCGTGGGTAATGACCAGACTCATTAGAGTGGCCAAGGGAGTCTAGCCAACCGGATGTCCGGCTGATAGCGTGCTACTCCTTGCACGTTGGTGTTTGGGCCGTGGTACGTCCACTGCACTCGATTGTCCGACCAGACGAAATAGACGTGGTCCATATCCGCGTACACGCCGTTATGTTCGCCGGTTTCGTGACAGTAATATTGAGTCTCGCATAAATAATGGATATATTCTCATCCATCCCAAACCAGCCCATGGTTAGTGGCTGGCGCCAGACAAGCGGACAAGAGGCTGGCCGATTCTTTAACGTCGCAGAGC
>JAKCAB010000021.1 GCA_021839785.1 bacterium
CACCGAGAAGGACCTGCCGTTGCTGGAACGCATCCTGCCGGTGAAGTTCAAGTACACGATGCTCAAAGGCCGGGCGAATTACCTGTGCACCCGCCGGCTGCACAAGGCGCTTCAGCAATCCGAAAGCCTTTTCACCTCCAGCGAACAAAACGAACTGCGCCGCGTCCTCGAGTGGTCGAAGGCGACCCGCGACGGCAGCCTGTCCGACTTCGACGAAGAACCGGACGCGAAGGTGTGGGCACAGGTCTGCTCGGAGCGCGGGCTGTGCTCGCCGAAGCTTTGCGGCCACCAATCGGAGTTCGTGAAGGCCGGCGGCGAACCGTGTTTTTTCCAGCGCGTGCGCAGCCAGATCCTGTCCGCCGACGTGCTGGTCCTGAACCACACGTTGTTCTTCATGCACCTCGGCGGATTGGACGAAAGCGTCGAAGACGGCGTGCTGTTCAAGAACGACTTCGTGATCTTCGACGAGGCGCACACGGTCGAGCACGTCGCGGCGAAACACATCGGCTTGAGCGTTTCGAACGGCCAGTTGCGCTTCGCGCTGCAGCGGCTGTGGAATCCGCGCACGCAAAAAGGTCTGCTCGCCTTGCTGCGCCAAGGCCGGGCGGTGGAACTCGTGGCCGAGGTCTTCAAGCAAAGCGAGAGCTTCTTTGGCGCCGTGGAAGACGCTTGCGAGCATCTGCCGGCGGCGGCCCGTGAGCGTGCCCGCGGCGGCGGCGAAAGCTCGCCGCGTCGGGCCTGGAGCGAACTGCGCATCCGCCGCCCCGAACTCGTCCCGGACACGCTCACACTCTCGCTGCGACGCGTGTCCGAGGCGCTGCGGGACTTGATCGACCTGGCCGAGGACAAGGACACCGCGAACGAGTTGGTCGAGTGCAACCGCCGGTTGATCGAACTGCGCGAGGCGGTGGCGGTGTTTTTGAGCCAGAGCGCGGAGGCGCACGTTTATTGGGTGGAGCGCGCCGGCAAGGCGCAGCAGAACCTGGCCTTGAACGCCGCGCCGGTGAACGTGGCGGACTTTCTGCGCCGCCGCTTGTTCGCCAGCGACACTTCGGTCGTGATGACCAGCGCGACGCTGGCGATGGACGTGCGGCATTTGGGCGAGGCCACCAAACCGCGGCGCGGCGCAAAAGACGGCCTGAACTACATCGCCGGCCGCGTCGGCGCCGACGACGCCACGCTACTCCAGGTGGGCTCGCCGTTCGACTTCGAGCGGCAGATGCGCGTCTTCGTGGTCGGCAAAATGCCGGACCCCCGCGAAGCCGGTTACCGGCAGGCGTTGGTCCATTGGATCGAGCATTTCATTCGCAAAACGCACGGCAAGGCCTTCGTGCTTTTCACCAACTCGAAGCTCATGCAGGAGCTGGGCGAGGAAATGGAAGGTTTCTTCAACCGCCTCAAGATCGCGTGCTTCGTGCAAGGCACGGGCATGCCGCGCTCGACCATGCTCGAACGCTTCAAGGCGGACGTGGATTCGGTGTTGTTCGGGACGGACAGCTTCTGGCAAGGGGTGGACGTGCCCGGCGAATCGCTCAGCAACGTGATCATCACCCGCCTGCCGTTCGCGGTGCCGGATCACCCGTTGATCGAGGCCCGCATCGAACGGATCGAGGCCGCGGGCGGCAACGCCTTCGCCGAATTCTCGCTGCCCGAAGCCATCCTCAAATTCCGGCAGGGCGTGGGCCGGCTCATCCGCACCAAGACCGACTCCGGCATCGTGGTGGTGCTCGACAACCGCATCCTCACCAAGCGCTACGGCCAGGCGTTCCTCGACGCCGTGCCCAAGTGTCCGGTCGAAGTGGTCTGACGGCGGAACGATGCCATCGGATGGGGACCGCACGCGGCCCGCGGGCCGGCGTCGCCGGCTCGGCGACGATTTCGAGTTTCAAACTGACGCGTCTCCAAACGGTGAGCCGAGATGCCGGGAGACGAGGTGTTCGGCGGACCGCCGAACACCGCAGGCCAGCGGCCTGCGCTCCCCATTTCCACTGCATCGTTCCAGCGGAGGGCGATCCAGTTCAACGGAAACTTGCCGCGAGTTCGCACGCCAAGGCTTCGAGGCATTCCTGGTCAACGGCATCGAAGGCGGCGGGTTGATCGGAATCGATGTCCAGCACCGCGCGCAGTTCGCCGCGGGAATCGAAAACCGGCACGACGATTTCGGACCGGGTGGAACTCGAACAGGCAATGTGGTACGGCAGGGCCGAGACATCCGGCACGATCTGGGTCGCGCGTTCGCGGGCGCATTTGCCGCAGACACCGCGCTCGAACGGAATGGTGAGGCAGCCGTGTCCGCCCTGGTACGGTCCAACCTTCAGCAGGTCGGGAGCGGTCACGCGGTAGAAACCGACCCAGTCGAACGTCTCGAAAGCGTGGTAAAGCTCAGCCGTCACGGTGGCCATCGCCGCGATGGCGTCGGTCTCGCCGGCAATCAAACCGCGGATGTGCGTGGTGACCTCGCGGTACTGCTTGCGTTTGTCCATGCCTGGAGCCTGTCAGAACCAGGCCGTGCTGGAAATGCCGCGGCGCGGACCCTGGGTCGGTCATTCGTGCCGGAGCGCCTCGATGGGATCGAGCCGCGCCGCGGCCGACGCCGGGTACAGGCCGAAGATGATGCCCACCGCCCCGGAAATGCCGAACGCAACCATGACCGACCACACGGTCACGATCGTCTTCATGTCGGTGGCGTGCGACACGATGAGCGGGGTCAACATGCCCACCGCCACGCCGATGAGGCCGCCCCCCACCGAGAGCACCACCGTCTCGACGAGGAACTGCATCGTGATGTCGCGGCGCTTCGCGCCCAGCGCCCGGCGAACGCCGATTTCCCGCGTCCGCTCGGTGACGTTGGCGAGCATGATGTTCATGATGCCAATGCCGCCGACGAGCAGCGAGATGGCGGCGATGGAGCCGAGCACGATGTTGAACCGCCGTTTGGTTGCCTCGGCCTGGCGCAACAACTCCAGCGGCACGATCAACTCGTAATCGTTCTGGTCGTGGAAACGCTTGAGCACGGTTTTGATCTGCGGGTCCGCCGTCTCCACCGCCGCGGAGTCCTGCATCTGCACCGTGATCTGGTGGAGCTGGACCTCCTCCGCCTCGAAGCTGCCGGCGCTCCGGCGGATAAGGATTTCGCCGAACCGTGTGCGCGAGGCCGACAGCGGGATATAGACGTTGTTGTCGAGCGGTTCGCCTTCCATCTTGCCCGCCTGGGCGCGTTGCTCGGGCTTGCTGCGCTCGCGGACGATGCCGACCACGCGGTAGTAAAAGGCGTCGATCTTCAACGAGTGCTGTAACGGATCCTCGATGGCGAACAAGCGTTGCGCCAGCCCGGCGGTGATCACGCAAACGTTGTTTTGGTGCAGCTCGTCCTGGTCGCAAAGGAACCGCCCGCGGACCACGTCCGCGCCGCTGACTTCCGTGTAAAACGGCAGGGTGCCGATCACCTGACACGGCATCTCGTTTCGAGAGAACCGGACGTTTTCGCGGATGATCCGCATGGGCAGCACGCGGCGGACGCCCGGGATGGTGGATTGGAGCCGCGCGCCGTCCTCGTAAGTCAGGCCGTACTTGAGATTCATGCCCCGCGGACCCCCGGCGCCTTGTTGGCGGGCCTGCTCGGGCGGCTTGAGACTGCGGATGAGAATGTTGTTGCTGCCCAGTTTCTTGATCGCCTCCTGGGCCTCGTAAGACGCGCCTTCGCCGATGGCCAGCATGGCGATGACCGAGCACACGCCGAAGATGATGCCCAGCATGGTCAGCGCCGAACGGAGCTTGTGCAGCATCAAGCTCTTGACGCCCAAACGCACGGTGCTGACGAGCTGGAAACTAAACATGAGCAGGCAGGGGGCTGGCGGGCAACGGCCGGTTGGTCACTTCGCGGTCGATCACTCCGTCGCGCATGTGAATCACCCGGTGGGCGCGGGAGGCCACGCGGTCGTCGTGGGTGACCAGGACGATGGTCTTGCCCGCGGCGTTCAGCCGGTCGATCAAATCGAGCACCTCGGCGCCGGTCTTGGAGTCCAGGTTGCCGGTGGGCTCGTCGGCCAGAATCATGAGCGGGTCATTCACCAGCGAGCGCGCCACGGCCACGCGCTGTTGCTGGCCGCCGGAAAGCTGGTTCGGCCGGTGGTGCAGGCGGTCGCCCAGGCCGACCAGCCGGGCCAGGTCGATGCACCGTTCTTCGTAAGCGCGGAGGTCGCGTCCCTGGTAGAGCAGCGGCACCTGGATGTTCTCCAGCACCGTGAGCTGGGCGATGAGGTTGTAGGACTGGAAAATGAAGCCGATCTTCAGCCCCCGTGCTTCGGACAGCGCATCGTCCGGCATCTGCGAAACGTCGTCGCCGCCGAGGAGGTAGCGCCCCGCCGTGGGCCGGTCGAGGCAGCCCAGCAGGTTGAGCATGGTGGACTTGCCCGAGCCCGACGGCCCCATGATGGCGATGTAAGCGCCTGCCGAGATGGCGAGATCCACGCCGCGCAAGGCATGGACCTGGGCCTCCGCGCCGAGCGCGTAAATCTTGTGGATCGCCTCCAGGCGGATGATCGCGTCGCCGTTCTTGGTGGCTGGCGGAAGCGTGGCCAAGCCGCCGCCGGTCTGGGCTGGAGTTGCGGAACCGCTCATGACTGCGGCCCCAGCGTTTCGCGCGGCGGGGCGTTCGTTCCGCGGGGACGATTGCGGCCAAATTCCGCGCGCATGGCCTCGCGTTCCTGCTCGTCGATTTCCCCGTCCCCGTTTTTATCGAAGCGCTTCAGCATTTCCTCGCGATTGGGCATCTGCCCGCGATTGCCGCCCGGCCCGCCCCGGCCCGCCTGGCCGAAGCGCTGGCTCAGGGCTTCGCGCAGGGCGGCGCTTTCGGTCTCGTCAAGCTGGCCGTCGCCGTTTTTGTCGAACTGTTTCACCATCGCTTCCCGGTCGAAACCCGGAGCGCCGGCGCCGCGCCCCCCACCCGGCCCGGCATCCTGGCTGCGCGGGCGGTTGACGCGCGGGCCGCCGCCGTTTGCGTTCGCTGCCGGATCTTCAATGGCCGTCAAGGGTCGGTCATCCCGGGCCACCTGGGGCGCGGCCGAGGCGCGCGCGGTGGCCGAAACCGCCGGCGCGTTGGTCGCCATTTTGCGGGCCTTGTCGCTGTCGGCCAGCACGCTGCCTTCCAAGTCGCGCGAGCCGGTGTCGAGCGGCGGCGAGAGCAGGACGCGGTTGCCGGGCTGAACGCCGGAGAGAATCTGAATGAACTTGGTGCTGAACAAGCCGACCTCGACGGGGCGCGGATCAGGCTCTCCGCCGTTGGCCAGATAAACCACCTGGCGTCCCTTGAGCGTGGTGACCGCCTGGATGGGGACGGAAATGGCATCCGTGATGTTGGTCACGATGATTTCCGCGCGGGCGGAGACACCGGGTTTAACGTCCGGCAGCGGATCGGTGATGAACACCTCCGTGTTGTAAACCTTGAGGTTCGGGTTGCCCCAACGGCTCTGCGAGTCGGGCAGAAGCGCCACGCGGTCCACCACGGCACGGAACGGCGTGTCCGGCATGGAATCGAGGATGACCAGCGCGTTTTGCCCCTCGCGGATGAGGTTGATGTTCGACTCGTGGATCTTGACGGTGACCTTCATCCGGGAGGTGTTGGGCAGCTTGATCAACTCCTGGCGGTTGCGCACGGTGGCGCCTTCCTCGATGAGCGACTCGCTGCTGAAGCGATTCTCGCTCACCGAATACACCACCAGCCCATCCTGGGGGGCGTAGATTTTGCAGGCCTGGAGGTTTTTCTCGTCGCGTTCGAGTTTCTTTTGGTTCAGGACGAGCGTGTTGGACTGCGTGATCAAGTCGGACTCGTACTGGGCGATCCGGTTCGCGCTTTGCTGCACCACCCGGTCGAGTTCCTTCTGCGCCTCTTCGACCGCGGCGAGGAAGGTCGCCCGCTGCTTGCGCAGGTCGAAGTTCACCAGCATGTAGATTTCGTTGCTGGCGACGACCAGCGCGTTTTGGTTTTGGAGCACGCTGAGGCGATCGCTGTCCTCCTTCATCTTGGTCTCGTAGCCCTTGGCCGCCAATTTGACCGTGTTGCTGTAAGTGTCGCTGTTAACGGCGAGGGTGGCGGTCGCCTGCACCAGTTTGTTCGTCGCTTCGAGGAGGCTGACCGCCGCCTGGGCTTTATCGAATTTTTCCAGGTCCAGCCTGGCCAGTTCGAGCTTTAACTCCGCGGCGCTGATGTCGCTGTTGGTCTGGCTGCGCTGGATGTCGAGCGTCAGTTGCGCCGTCACCAACGCGTTGGTGGCCTTCTCGGTGTTGATGCGCTGGAGATTCACCTGGTCCTGGGCCTGCGAGGAGTCCAGCTCCACCAACAGGTCGCCCTTCTTCACGTACGCACCTTCCTTGACGATGTAAATGACCCGCGCGGTGCCTTCCA
>JAKCAB010000351.1 GCA_021839785.1 bacterium
AGGCCTGGCCGCGGACGAAGCTATCCACGCCGCCTTGAAAACGGTGGTGCGGCCAGCGGCACTTTCCACGCTGACCACCGTCATCGGCCTGCTGTCGTTGACCGTGGGCGGGGTCCCGCAGATGCGCGATTTCGGCTGGCTCGGCGCCCTGTGCCTGGCGGTCGTGCACGGCTTCACCTTCGGTCCCGGTCTGGCGCTGCTCAAACTGTTCGCCACCCGCTGGCCACTGCTGCGGCGCGATCCGGCGCTGACGCGGAATCCGCTGGCGGGCGGCGGCGACTTGGCTGGGCGGTGGGCGCGGTTTGTACAGGCGCGGTGGGGGTGGATCGTGTCGGTCGCGGCGCTGGCCGCGGTGTTCGCCGGCGTGGGCCTGGCGCGGGTCCGCACGGACGTGCGCATGATCGAAACGCTTTCGCCGCGCAGCCCCACGCGGCAGGCACTGGAGGAACTCGACCGCGTTTATGGCGGCATCAACGTCGTGCAGATCGACTTCGACTCCGGCCGCACCAACGGCCTGAACGACCCGGCCTTTTTCCGCTACCTCGAGGCCGTGCATCGCTTCGCCGAATCGCGTCCGGAGACGACCGGCGTTTTTTCGTACCCGCAATTGCTGGCGATGGTGAACCAGATTTGGGAAGGCGGCCGGCCGGAAGCGTTGAGACTGCCGGAAAACCCGCTCCTGATTGCGCTCTTCGCCACCGCCATTCGCTCGTACGATTTCCCGTTCCTGGCCGCGTTGGCCGATCCGGCGGCGCGCAACGCGGAACTGGTGGTGCGCACGCGTGATCTGCCGGCGACGCAGTACCTGCGGCTGATCGGCGAAATCCAGGCCTACGCCGAGCGCACGGCCCCGACGGGCGTGAGCGTGTCGGCCGCGAAAGGCATGCATTCGATCCTCGAGGCGGACCGCCGGATTTTGCGCAGCCAGGTGGACAGCGCGGGGAGCGCGGTGGCGATGATCGCACTGGTGCTGGCGGTGCTGTGGCGCTCGGTGCGGCTGGCGCTGCTGGCGGTGGTCGCGAACGCCGTGCCGGTCGCGGTCGTGCTGGCCGGCGCCGGCTTTGCCCAATTGCCGCTGAACTCGATCACCGTCATGGTCGGCGCCATCGCGCTGGGGATCGTCGAGGACGACACCGTGCATTTCCTGACGCACTGGCGCGAGGAACGGCGGGCCGGCCGGTCACCGTTGGAGGCGGTGCGGGAGACGCTGCGCATCAAAGGCCCGCCGATCGTGTGGACCACTGTGATTCTCGTGGGTGTGCTGGCGCTGTTCACGCTGTCGTCGTTTCCGCCGGTGGTGCACTTCGGGCTGTTGCTGGCCGGCACGTTCATCGCGGCTCAGGCGTCGGTGCTGTTGCTGGTGCCGGCGTGGCTGAGCCGGCCGGGCTTGGGACTGGCCAAACCGCCCGCCAAGCCCCAAGATCGGTCGTGAAAAACACTTTGAATATGAAGCTTTATCGCCTGTCTCCCGGCCGTGTTCTCCGCAATTCCCGTCTGCTCTCGCGCCTGCCGGTTGCGGTCCTTGGTTTGGCCCTGACCGCATCTCTGTTGGCTGCAGAACCGCCGCCGCTGATCTCCCGAAGCGGTGGTTTGGAGGACATGGTGCTCCAGTTGCCGCCGATCAAGATGATCGTGAAGCCTGCGAAGTCGGAGATCGAGATCACGCTGCGTGACCGCAGCCTGCTCTTGTTCGCGATGGCGCCCGAGCAGTTCAAGCCGTACGTGAAGGAACTGCGCACGCTGCGCGGCGAAAACTTCCTGCTCGATTCGCCGTCCGACCACCGCCATCACCACGGCCTCATGTACGGCATCACCGTGAACGGCCGGAATTTTTGGGAGGAGGCGACCGATCCGGGCGTGGAGGAGGTCTCGCCCGTGCCGATGCGTTACGTGGCGCGCACGCCGGAAGGCCACCCGATGGCGGTGTTCACCCAAGGCATTTTCTGGCTGGCCGACACCAACCGCGAGGCGCCAGACCGGTTCCAGCGGGCACTCTTGCGCGAAGTGCGCACGCTCACCCTCGTCGCGGACGAAGCCGCCGGCGAGGTGGCGCTGGGGTGGCATGCGGAATTCACCGCCGGACCGGGCGCCGACGCCGTCAAGCTCACCGGCGCGAATTACCACGGCCTGGGCATGCGCTTCGTGCGCGCCTTCGACCGCCAGGCCAAGCACCTGAACTCCGAGAACGCGCCCTATTCGGCCGAGCAGCGAGGCGACGTGCTTCCGGCGCGCTGGGCCGCCACCGAGCACGAGATCGACGGCCAGCCCGTGACGGTCGCGATTTTCGCCAGCCCGCATAACGCCGGCAAAAGCCATTTCTTCAGCATGCTCGACCCGTTCGCGTACCTGTCGGCGACGCAGAACCTCGACAAGACGCCGCTCGAGTACAAGAAGAACGACAAGTTTACGCTCGACTACCTGGTGCTCAACTACCCCGAGCACAAATCGCGCGAGTTCCTCGAAGCGCGCTACCAGAAGTGGCTCAAGGAACTGGCGGCGAAGGCGCAGAAGTAGGTCGTTCTCGATTTGAACACGGCTTCAGCCCGAAGTCCGAAGTTCGAGCTCCGAAATCCGATTTCAGGTTGAGTTCACTGGAAGCGACCGCCACTGCCGTGCGAATCCGACGCCGGCGGACGCGACGGTCTCAGGTTTTCCGCCCGTCGGACCAAGTCCAGAAAGTCTTGCCGATAGCCGCGAGGGTCGGGACCGATGCCTTCCCCGGCGAGTTCGAGCACGCCGCCCAGCGTCGCCGAGCCCCTGTGCGGCGAATCGCGGAGGATCATGCCGAAGGCCGCCACCGCCGAGGCGAATTTGAAGTCGGCCGACGCCTGCGCGTAAGGGCGGCCGCTGTCCTTGAGCGGGAATTCCAGCAACCGGCTCGTCGCGCCGTCCGGCTCCTTGTAACGGAGTTTCAGGGTCAGCAACTCGTCGCTGGCCACGCTGGGACTTGGCCGCCGCGGCGAAGGTTGGTACCGCAGCGGGTCCACGTCGGACCTGCGTGAGCGATCCGCGTTCGGCACGATTTCGTAAAGCATCGTCACCGTGTGGCCAGCCCCGAGATCGCCGGCATCCTGGCGGTCGTTGTTGAAATCCTGCGGCGCCAACGCGCGGTCTTCATAGCCGATCAGACGATACTCGCGCACCCAGGCGGGGTTGAACTCGACTTGCGCCTTCACGTCCTTGGCCACCGTCACCAGCGTGCCGCTCATCTGCTCGATCAGGACCTTGTGTGCCTCGTTCAACGTGTCCACGTAGGCGTAGTTGCCGTTGCCGCGGTCGGCCAGCCGTTCCATCGTGGAATCCTTGTAGTTGCCCACGCCGAAACCGAGCACGGACAGGAATACGCCCGAACGCGTCTTGTACTGCACCAGGTTTTGCAACGCCAGCGGGTCGGTGAGGCCGACGTTGAAATCGCCGTCGGTGCAGAGAATGACGCGGTTGACGCCTTCGGAATTGAAGTGCCGGCGCGCTTGGTCGTAAGCGGTCTGAATGCCCGCGCCGCCGTTGGTAGTGCCGCTGGCGTGCAAGCGGTCGAGCGCAGCCATGATCGCCTCTTTGCGGTCGCCGCGGGTGGGCGGCAGCACAACGCGCGAGTTGTCCGCGTACACGACGATGGCCACGGTGTCCTGCGGACGCAGACGCTCGACGAGCATCCGCAAACCCTGCTTGAGCAACGGCAGCTTTTTGGCCGGCGACATCGAACCCGACACGTCCACGAGGAACACCAGGTTGCACGGAGGTTGATCAGCGCGAGCGAGTTCGCGGGCCTTGACGCCGATCCGCACCAAGCGGTGCCCGGCGTTCCAGGGGCAGCCGGCGACTTCCAGGTTCACCGCAAACGGCGAGTCATCACGCGGCGCGCCGTAATCGTAAGCGAAGTAATTGATCATTTCCTCGATCCGGACCGCGTCCCGCGGCGGCCAGCGGCCCTCGTTCAGGAAGCGCCGGACCAGCGCGTAGGACGCCGTGTCCACGTCCAGGCCGAAGGTCGAGAGCGGTTCGTTCAGCGGATCGAGAAACCCGTTCTCGCGGATCGGCGCGTAAGATTCGGTGCCGGGGGCGCGGGTTGAAGGCCGATGCCAATATCTCAAGGTTGGCCAGTCGTTGACTGCGTTGCCGGCACGGTAGCGCCACAGCCTCGTGCTCGGGTCGTAGGTGGGCGGTGTCTGCCGGTAAGGTGCGGTCGCGGACGGCGGCGGCTGTGTCGGCGTGGAACCCCGGTCGAGCTTGAATCCTTTCGGCACGAGCCCGTACCGCATCATCATCCGGATATCCTGCCTCGGTTGGGCCGGCGGGTTCGCAGCGGGCGGTGGCGGCTGCGCCGGCACGTTGCTGGGAGGATTCTCGTATCCTTTCGGAGCCGGGCCCATCCACCGAATGTCCATGTTCAGCGGTTTCGGCGGATTCGTGGCGGGCGGCGAAGATTCAGCCGGAATCCCGGCATTGGGTTCCGTAACGGAACCTTGAGGCGAAGGTTGGTAACTTTGGTCCGCCGCGCTGTTGGCGTCGAGGTTGCTGGGCTGCGGCTCCGGCGGCGGGCTTGTGGACGCAGGCGGTTCCGGTCTCCCAGCCAGGGCCACCAACGCGTTTGGCTGAGGTCTTCCCCACCGCTGCCAACTGAAAAACGCCAAAACCAGACACGCGGCAAGCGCGGTCGCAGCCAGGCCCCAACGCCACACCCAAGCGGCGAACGGAAGCACGTTCGGCGGCGCATCAACCTCATCCGCTTCCGCGAACGCCCTTGCGCCCGAAGCCGCCCGTTGTTCGATGGCTTCGGTGACGACCGCCTCCCGGTCCGCATCGAGACCGGGTTGCGGAACGTCCTTCAATTCGTCCGCCAGCCAGCGCGCGGTGGCGTAGATTTGCAGCGTTTCTTCGTAGAGCGGGGCGGAGTCTTGGATGGTGGCGCCCACGGCCGCCTGCTCGGCGGGGTCAAGTTCCTCGAGCACGTAGGCGGTGAGTTTGGGATCGTCGGGGGTAAGATTCATGGTGACCTCCGTTGGGGTTGGGCCGCGGGCGCGGGTTCAGCGTCCAGCCAGCGGCGCAGGGTCTTCAAGGCGGTGTGGATCAGGAAGCCGACGTTGCTGACCGACAGGCCGGTGACGCCGCCGATTTCCTGGTAGCTGAGCGCGTGCTGGAATTTCAGGACCACCACCTCGCGCTGGTTTTCCGGCAGGCGTTGCAGGAACCGCAGCGCGCGGCCGGTCTGGTCGTTCGTCTCGGCGGCGTCGGCCGGTGTCGGCTCGCGGCTGGCCCACCGCTCGGTCTGGTTTTCGTTGATCGGTTGCATGCGACGCTCCTTTCGCAGGAGGTCCAGGGCCCGCCGCCGGCACACCGTGTACAGCCACGGCGCGACGCGGTCGCGCAGGCCGGAATCGTCTTCGCGGCACAACCGCAGGAACGCCTCCTGCACCACGTCGCGGGCCTGGTCGAGGTCGCCCAGGACGTGCTGGACGTAGCTCACCAACGCGGCTTGGTGCTGGCGAAAGGCCTCCCTGACCCAATCGCCATTGGCGGTGGCAACCTCGTTGCCGTTCGTCTGGTCTGTCGCCTGCATGTTGCGCCGTTCACCTGTTCAACGTGTCAGCCGGGAATTCCTTAGGATGTTTTTCGCGGCGCTGGCGGGCGGTCAAGACCGGTGCTCACGCGGGCTTGCGCGATGGGCATAAGAGAGTAAGAAGTCTGCTATGCAATCTCCAAAGCGACAGCGGCCCGCGGGCTTTACCCTGATCGAACTCCTCGTGGTCATCGCCATTATCGCCATCCTTGCCGGCATGTTGCTGCCCGCGCTGGCCAAGGCCAAGCAAAAGGCCCAGGCGACCGCCTGCGTCAACAACCTTCGCCAGATGACGCTCGCCACGAAACTCTACGCGGACGATTTCGACGCGCGCTACCCGTTCACATTCCAGGTGCGCGGCAACAACGTCACGCGCCGGGCCTGGTTCAACTTCCTGCAACCTTACCAGCAGGCGACCAACCTGCTCCTCTGCCCGGTGCGCAGCCGCAAGTTCAAGGAGTTCCTCCAGAACTACCCGAGCGACGCCGGCGACAAGGCGATCTCGAATTACGGCATGAACTTCCGCCTCGGCGGTTGCGACTGGCCCAACGTCTGGGACGTGAAGGACTGGCCGTCGATGCGCGACGCCGCCGTGCGCGTGCCCACGGCGACTGTTTATCTGACCGATGCCGGCACCAAGCCGCTGAAAACCACCGACCCGCTCAAGTGCGTGACCGAGGCGTCGCCGGAGAAACCCGGATGCTGGATCGTGCATGACCCCGGCAACGACGCGCCCAACACCGGCGGCGTCACCAACGACGATCCCAATTGGGGCGGGCCGCATCCGCGGCACGGCGGCCGCATTGCCATCGCCTTCGTGGACGGTCACGTCGAGAGCTTCCAG
>JAKCAB010000370.1 GCA_021839785.1 bacterium
CAAACTCGACCGCCGGCCCGCGGACCTCCAGCAGTTGCTCGGCGAAGTCGTGGAGGTGTACCGATTCGTCGCGGAGGAAAAACGCATCGCGCTCGAAGCCGTCGAAGGCCCACCGGTGGACGCGCCGGTGGATGCCGTCCGCATGCGCCAGGTGTTTGGCAACCTGCTCGACAACGCGGTCAAGTACACCCCCGAAGGCGGCCGTGTAAAAGTCGGCGTTGCCAGCCAGCCGGGTTGGGCCGTGGTGACTTTTCAGGACACCGGCCAGGGCATCCCGCCGGAGGAAATCGACAAGATCTGGACCCGCCTTTACCGCGGCGACAAAAGCCGCTCCCAGCGCGGCCTTGGCTTGGGGTTGAGCCTGGTCAAAGCGATCGTTGAAGCGCACGGCGGCAGCGTGAGCGTGCGCAGCCAGCCCGGCCAGGGTTCGGAGTTCACCGTCCGCCTGCCGCGCGCGGTCGTGGCCTGACGGCCTCGACTCCGGCAGCCGCGGACTCCTCAGCGGCAGGACAAACTTTTCGGCAGGCGCTCCCTCAGCCGGGGACCACCCGCGGCTCGCGGGTCGCGTCCGGCGGCCCGCCGGACGCCACGACAACCACCGAATTAGCGAAGAACAAAAGCTTTTCGGCGAGCCGCCGAAAAGGGCCCGCCAGCGGCGTACGCTCCCCTTCAATCTCCAGCCCCGGCCGGACCTCACCAAAGCTCGACCGGGCCCTTCGGAACGGCGAGTTCGTGGCGCTCGCCGGGCCGCGGCGCGGTGGCCAGCGACGTGGCCAGCGGGACCGGCTGAAAGCGCGGACGCAGCTCGCCGTGCTCGTCGAGGAATTGCGCCCGCCAGCGCCGGTATTCGGCCAGGATTTCGTCGAACTCCGCGCGGCCGCTCACCGTGACCACGCGGCGTTTGAATTCCACCGCCGGCCCGAACCGCTTGGCGTACCACGGCGCGACTTTCCGAAACTGGCGGCAGCCGTGCGCCTCGCCAAACACCTCGATCATCAAATCCAGGTGCCGGCACATGACCCGCACGCGCTCCTCGAAACCGGGCTCCGGCAGCAGTTCGCCGCTGGCCAGGTGGTGTCGCGTCTGGGCAAAAATCCACGGATTGTAAAACGCGCCGCGGCCGATGCTCACGCCCGCGCAGCCGGTTTCCTCGATCATCCGCTTCGCGGCTTGCGGCGTGGTCACGTCGCCATTGCCGATGACCGGCAGGTGCGGAACCGCCTCCACCACCGCGCGAATGCCGGCCAGGTTCACGCGTCCGCCGAAGCCTTGCGCGCGGGTGCGGCCATGAACGAACACCGCCGCCAACCCCACGTCCGCGAGCGCGCGCGCCAGGTCGGGCGCGGTGAGGTTTTGCTCATCCCAACCCAACCGTATCTTCGCCGTCACGGGAATGCGCACCGCCTCGACCATGCCTTTGACCAGGCGGGCCGTGCGGTCGAGTTCGGTCATCATCGCCGAGCCGCCGCCGACGCGGCAGACCTTCCGCACCGGGCAACCCATGTTGATGTCCACCGCCGCCACGCCCAGTGCCTCGAGTTGTGCCGCGGCGTCGCGCATTTCTTCCGGCACCGACCCGAAGAGTTGCACGGCCAAGGGTCGGTCGGCTGGCCGGGTTTCGATGAGTTTCAGCGCATTGCGATTTCGTTCGAGCAGCGAGCGGGCGTTGACGAGGTCGGTGGTCGCGAGGCCCAGGCCGCCCAGTTCGCGCAAGGCGAGCCGCATGGGCAGGTTGGTGTAACCCGCCAGCGGCGAGAGAAACAGGTTGGACTCCAGGTCCAGCGAACCGAGCCGGAACATGCCGCCAGTATAATCAACCGGCGGCGCTGGCCAAGGCTGCCCTGAGTCGGCGGCCATTTGACACGAACCGTCCCCGAACGGAGGAAATCGCGTCACTCGCGGCGCCAATCTCGAAGAATACACGGTCAGGTCTCGGCGCCATTGCTCAGTTTGAGGCTGGTGACGTGCCCGAGATCAATGATTTCCACGGAACCTTGCTCATCCGCCACGGCAATGGAACGGCCGCCGGGCACCACCCAGAGAAAGTCGGGGTGGCCCACGTCGAAGCGGCGCTGGTCAGACAAGTGGATTCTGAAAGGCTTGAACGGGGCCGTGTCCCGAGCCTTCCGGATTTGCTCCGCAGTCATGCCCGGAAACTAACTTCCACCTCCGGGAAAATCCACTTTTGCTTAAGGCATCAAGCGCGGCGTTGCCAGGCGCGAGGCCACCGACCTTGCGCAATGTCCTTCGGCGTTACCGCCGACCCGGTTGAGCTGCCGGGTCTGGCTTGGCGTCGATCACACCCGCGGCCAGCACCTGAGCCAGCAGGCGACGTTCGGGTTTCAGGGGGTGCACGACGCGAATGGCGCGCACGCCCGCCGTCAGGAAATAGGGACCTTCCGTTGAACTCGCCACCAATTCCACCGTGGTCAACAGCCGCTTGCCTTGCGATAGGTCGGCTGGGAACAAGACACGCAGTTGGTTCGGCGCCTCGGCCCGCGCCGGAAGCAACGTCGCGCGGTCAAAGTGCGGTGCGAGATTCAAGTTCAAACCCAGGCTGAACACGATCTTCAGAAGATTCGGCGGGCGGACCACAACCACCGCGCGATCGCGCAGCTCCTTCAACGCGTCGCACCCCAACGCGTCGCCAAAAAGGGCCACCAGCGCCGCCAGGCCCCGCATGATGGATTCTTCGCCCGCGAGCTGCGTGGTGGGGTTGTCGGCGTTCGGGGAAGCAGCGTCCGGCGTCCCGCCCGCCGGATCCGCGGCCGCGGAATCAGGCGCGGCGCCGGGGAGGCTACGCGTAGCCTTCGACAACCGGCAGGCGTCAACCAGCCCATTGGTGAGAAACTTCCAGGCCAGGGTCGCCTGGCTTTCCGCGAGCAGGCGTCCCTCCCCGGAAAAGACGCGCACGCGCACCGGGTAGCGCGGTGAAGAAAAGCAATAGACGCGCGAGGTCGGACAAGAACTGGAAGCGTCCACGGTGCACTCGAACTTCGCGTCGGCGGGCCGGCTGGCTTTGCCGGGCGCATTGACGAGAGGCGGCGGAAGCGCCGTGAGTTCCACCAGGCGGACGAAACGTTTGGCCTCGTTGTCCACGCGAAAACCAAGGAGCAGACAAAGGTTCGTCCTCCAATCTGGAAAGGCGGCGTCCGTCTGAAGTTCGCGAAAGCCGGAGGCGGCCTTCACCGCCGCCAGTCCGTTGGTGAAGGCAGCATCGATGGGCGGTGGGGCGAAGTCCGCGTCGTTGACTCGGAGCAGGTCGGTCGTGCCGGCGGCGACCGCAGCCGTCCACCGCAACGCCGTGGCCAGCGCTGCGATTACCAACTGCCTCCACGCCGTGGAGAGCCCTGCGGAGAACCCGACCCAACACCCGCGGACAATTGCGTTCACGATCCGAAGCTACAGCCTGTGGCAGCCAGGTAAAGCCGTCGCGATCCGGCTTGCCGGAGCGCCACCGCACCCCTTTTTTGGTGCGCGAACGTCGCGGTCGCGGGGTCTCGCCGATGGCAAAGTCCCCGGCCTTTGGTTCCTTCAAAGGTCGGCGCCATCACGGCTCCAAGGCTCGGTCGCGCGACGCGGGTTGGACACCCGCGCTCCTATCGGGCAACGCCCCGCGGCGTTTGCCTACTTCGGAACCTCAGTCACGATCTGGCCTTTGTACAAATGCACGGTTCGCGAGGCGCGGGCCGAGGCGTGCGGGTCGTGCGTGACCATGATGATCGTCTTGCCGTGGTCACGACTGAGGCCTTGGAGTAAATCGAGGATTTCGTCGCCGGCCTTGCGGTCGAGGTCGCCGGTGGGCTCGTCGCAAAGCAACAAGGTCGGGTCGGTGACGATTGCCCGCGCAATGCCGACGCGCTGTTGCTCACCGCCGGAAAGCTGCCGCGGGTAATGTTTCGTGCGATGCGCGAGACCGACCACTTGCAGGGCAAGCCGGACATGGCGCCGGCGCTGGCCCGCGTTGAGATGCGTGAGCAACAGCGGCAACTCCACGTTCCGCTCGGCGGTGAGCGCAGGCAGGAGGTTGTAGAGCTGAAACACGAAGCCGACGTGCCGGGCGCGCCACGCCGCCAGCGGCCGTTCGCCCAATCGCTCGATCGGATGCCCGTCCACGGCGATGGTGCCGCTGGACGGCCGGTCGAGTCCGCCGATGAGGTTCAACAACGTGCTCTTGCCCGAACCGGACGGGCCCATCAAGGCCAGGAATTCGCCGCGCTGCACGGCAAGGTCGATGCCCGCCAGCACGTGGACGTTTTCGGCGCCGCGCCGATAATACTTTTCCACGCCGCTCACGCGGACCAGGACATCGTCGCCGGAGGTCATCACTGTTTGGGCTGGGCTTCGCGGACGCGGCCGCCTTCGCGCAACTTGTCCGCGCCTTCCACCACGACCTTGTCGCCGGCGGCCAAACCTTTGGTGATGGCGACTTCGTCGCTCAAGGCCGGCACCGAGGTGACCGTCTGTTTGGCGGCCCGGCCGGCTTTGACCACCCAGACGAAGTCATGGCCTTTTTCGTTGCCGAGGGCGGCCTTCGGCACCACCACGCCCGCCTCGCCTTTGGCCGCGTCGCCTTCGCCCCGGAACGCCACGCGCACGGCCATCTCGGGCAGGATGCGCGGATCGAGTTGATCGAAGCCGATGCGCACCTTCACGGTGGATTTCTGCCGGTCGGCGGTGGGAATGATGGCGATAACCTTGCAGGGGATCTTCCAATCCGGATAGGCGTCGAGCGTGGCCTCGACCACCTGGCCGGCGGTGACGCGGTTGATGTAGCTCTCGCCCACGTCCACTTCGATCTCGAGCGACGACATGTCCACCAGGGTGCAAATCCCGGTGCGGGTGAACCCACCGCCGGCCGAAATCGGGGAAATCATTTCGCCGGGCTGGGCGTTCTTTTGCGTCACGATGCCGGCGAACGGCGCGCGAATGATCGTGTCTTCCAAATCCTGCCGGCGCACCGCCACGTCGCGCTCGGCCACGGCGATCGCGGACTGCTGGTTCACCAGGCGCGCCTGCAACGCCTTGACGTTGGCCTGGGCGGTGTCGAGGTCAGACTGCGTGGCGATCTGGGTGTCCACCAACGCGGCGATGCGGCGCAACTCGCGCTGGGCTTCGTCCAGGCGCACCTGGGTTTCGTCCAGCGCGGTCTTGGCGGCAGCGAGCCGAGCTTCCGAGTAAGCCAGGGCGGCTTTGACGTTGGTATCGTCCAGGCGGGCGAGCACCTGGTTTTGCTCCACCTTCATGCCTTCTTCGATCGACACCTCGACGACCTTGCCGGTGACTTTGGAGGAGACGGTGGCCTCGCGTCGGGCGGTGACGTAGCCGGAGGCATTCAGGAGCGTGCGCGGACCGGAAGTGTCGGCAGCGCGGGCTGCCACCGTGCGGACCTCGGGCCCGCGTTGAACAACCCCCCAGGCCGCCGCGCCCACCACCACGATGATGACCAGCCAAACCGCCAGGCGCCGGCCCCAAGGCTTGCGCTCGAAATCCTGCTCGCGCTCGATGCGGAGGCCTTCGAGGGCGGTGTTTGGTTCGTTCATGGCTCGCAACTGCTAGCGGCGGACAGCAGCAGAGTCAAGGCGGCGACGGCGACACATTTTGTTGGAGCCAACACGTCTCGCGGCGTAGAACACCGCCCATGACAACGCCCCTTTCGCGCCGCTGGTTTCTCAAACGCTCCGCCGCCGCTTCCGCCATCCTGGCCGCGCCCACGATTGTCCCGGCCAGCGTCCTCGGCGCAGATGGCGCGGTGGCGCCAAGCAACCGCATCACCATCGGCTTTATCGGCACCGGCGACCACGGCACTTCCTGGAATCTTCGCCGCTACCTGACCCTGCCGGAGTCGCAAGTGCGGGTCGTTTGCGACGTGGCCGGCGACCGGATGCGCCACGCCAAGGAAATCGTGGACGAGCAGTACCGGAACAAGGATTGCGGCATGACCCGGGACTTCCGCGAGGTGCTGGCCCGAAAGGACATCGACGCGGTGATGATTTCGACGCCGGACCACTGGCACACGTTGATCAGCGTGCTGGCCGTCCGCGCCGGCAAGGACGTGCAGTGCGAAAAACCCACGCTCACCATCGACGAAGGCAAGGTGCTGATTCGCGAAGTGCGCCAGCACAACCGCGTTTTCCAGACCAGCACGGAAGACCGGTCGGTGCCGGTCTATCACCGCATGGCCGAACTGGTCCGTAACGGCCGCATCGGCAAGCTCCAGCGGATCGAGGTCATCCTGCCCAAACAGCCGAACGTGCCCGGCGACCCGACGCCGCAGCCGGTGCCGCCGGACCTCGACTGGGACCTGTGGCTCGGCCCCGCGCCGTTTGCGCCGTACACGAAGGACCGGGTGTTTTTCAACTTCCGGTGGATTTGGGATTAC
>JAKCAB010000665.1 GCA_021839785.1 bacterium
CGAACCTGGACTAAGGGCTCCAAAGACCCCTGTGCTGCCATTACACCATCGGACAGTCCCGCAACGCCCGCACCCTAGCCGCCCGGCCCCCGCCACAAAGGCCAAAACCGGTTCCCGGACCCGGCCGCGCTCCCTCAGCCCCGCACCCGCGCCACAAACCGCGCCATCCGGCGCATCGCCTCTTCGATCCGGTCGAGCGCCGTCGCAAAACAGCACCGCACAAAACCCGCCCCGCCCGGCCCGAACGCGTCCCCCGGCACGCACGCCACCTTTTCCTCCCGCAGCAACCGCCCCGCGAATTCCTGCGCGCTCAGGCCCGTCGCCCGCACGCTGGGAAACGCGTAGAACGAGCCCCGCGGCCGGTGGCAGCTCAGCCCCATCGCGTTGAGCGCCCCCACGATCACGTTGCGCCGCGCGCGGTACGCCTCCCGCATGTCCGCCACGGCGCGGTCCCCGTTCCCCAGCGCCGCGATCGCCGCCTCCTGGCTCACGATGCTCGCGCACAACATTGAGTACTGGTGGATCTTCATCATCGCCTCCACCAGCGCCGCCGGCCCGCAGGCGTACCCGATCCGGAACCCCGTCATCGCGTACGCCTTCGAGAAGCCGTGCAGGAAGATCGTCCGCTCGCGCATCCCGGGCAGCGCCGCCACGCTCACGTGCTCCCCCTCGAACGTAAGCTCCGAGTAGATCTCGTCGGTGATCACCAGCAGGTTGTGCCGTTGCGCCAACTCAGCGATGCGCTCAAGCTCCGCGCGCTCCATCGTGCCGCCCGTCGGATTGGTCGGGAAATTGAGCATCAGCACCTTGCTGCGCGGGGTCAGCCGCGCGGCAATGGCCTCGGCCCGCACCGCGAACCCGTCCTCCGCCCGACACGGCACGGCCACCGGCACGCCGTGGGCCAGCGCCACGCTGGGCGAATAACTCACATAACAGGGCTCGTGATAGAGCACCTCGTCGCCGGGGTTGAGCACCGCCCGCAACGCCAGGTCCAGCGCCTCGCTCACGCCCACGGTGACCAGCACCTCGCGCCTGGGCTCGTAGCCGACGCCGAACTGGCGCCGGACGTAGTCACAGATCGCCTCGCGCAGCCGCAGCAAACCGAGGTTGGAAGTGTAACTGGTTTTGCCCCGTTCCAGGGCGTAGATGGCGGCCTCGCGGATGTGCCAGGGGGTGACGAAGTCCGGTTCGCCCACGCCCAGCGAGATCACGTCGGGCAGGCCTTGGACGAGGTCGAAAAACGCGCGAATGCCCGAGCGCGGGAGGCCGCGAACGTGCTGGGCGACGAAGCCGGTAAGCGGGTCAGGACCGTTCATGGGGCGCCTAGGCAACGGGATTGCCGCCCCGCCGGAAAGCAAAAAATCACGCTCGCCCAGCCCTTTCGCCCCGCCGCCGCCCGCTCAGCGCAGGTCAGGTTCTTCGAACCGCACCGGCGCTTTGAACAGCGGTTGGCCGTCCGTTGTTTCGGGGTACTCGAAGATCTTCCCCTCGTAGTTGCGGATGACCACGCGGTCGTTGTTCCGGCTCAGCACATATTCGGGGCTGACCGGCACCTTGCCGCCGCCGCCGGGTGCGTCGATCACATAAGTCGGCACGGCATAACCGGTCGTGTGGCCGCGCAAACTGTCCGTGATCTCCAAGCCTTTGCGAACGCTCGCCCGCAAGTGCGCCGAGCCGGCGATCAGGTCGCACTGGTAGATGTAGTACGGCCGCACGCGGCACATCAGCAGCTTCTGAACGTGCGCCTTCATGACTTCCACGTCGTCGTTCACCTGCCGCAGCAACACCGATTGGTTGCCCAGCGGAATGCCGGCATCAACCAACCGTCCCAGCGCGTCCCGGGCTTCGGTCGTCAGTTCGCGCGGGTGATTGGAGTGAATGCTGACGAAGAGCGGATGAAACTGCCGCAGCATCGAGCACAGTTCGGGGGTGATCCGTTGCGGCAGAAAAATGGGAATGCGAGTGCCGATCCGCACGAACTCGACGTGCGGAATCGCCCGCAGCCGGCTCAGCAGGTACTCGAGCTTTTCGTCGTTGAACAGCAGCGGGTCGCCGCCGCTGAGCAGCACGTCGCGAACAGTCTTGGTCCGGGCGATGTAATCGATCTGGCGGTCGAATTCAGGATGGAAGTCGTACCCGCTGGCGTTGCTGACCAGGCGCGAACGCGTGCAATACCGGCAATACGCGGCGCAGCGATCGGTGACCAGGAAAAGCACGCGATCCGGGTAGCGGTGGACCAATCCCGGCACGGGCGAGTGGCTGTCTTCGCCGCATGGATCGCTCATTTCCCAAGGCGCGGTGTCCGTTTCCTCCAATCGCGGGATGACTTGGCGCCGGATCGGGCACTGCTCGTCCGCCGGGTCGATCAGGTTAAAAAAGTAGGGCGTGATCGCCATCGCCAGCTTGTGGTCGACGAGGACGGCGCCGGCGCGCTCCTCCGGCGTCAGGGTGGGCATTAGCCGTTCGAGCTGTTCGAGCTTGGTGATCCGATGTTTAAGCTGCCAGCGCCAGTCATTCCAATCGGGGGCGGAAACGTCCGCCCAAAAGCCACGGCCCGCGGGCTGGAACGCCTTCAGGGAGTGGAGCCGCGCTGACGATGGCGGCTCCTCGCTGTCAGCAGGAAGCGCAGAATTCGACATTGCGCGAACTATAGGAGGGGTCAGGGGGGTGTCAAGGTGACCGGCCGCGACCCATGATCGGCTGGTATCTACGAAGACACCGCCGGAAAGAACCTTCCTGGCTTCGAACCGCCTTGTATGGCACACTATTTGTCGCAATTGCGACAAATAGTGTGCCATACACGCCAAGTCTTGAATAGGGGCCTTGCCCTCGTGGTGTCCCGAATATGTCCCGGATTCGAGGGTCTCCAGCACAAAAGAAAGACGAAGAACTTGACAACAAACTACCAAGGTAGTACTAACGCGGTCGTCAAACGCGTTTTGTCATGAGCCAAACCCAAGTCCATCGTCTCGGCGATCTGCAACTCCAGATTCTCAAAGTGCTTTGGCAGCGCGGCGAGGCCAGCGTCGCCGAAGTCCACGAGCAGCTCCCCGGCGGCGCAGACCTCGCACACACGACGATCGCCACCATGCTCCGCAAAATGGAGGCGCGCGGGTTGGTGACTCACCGCGCCAACGGCCGCACTTTCATCTATCGTGCCGCCGTCGCCGAAGACCAAGTCAGCCAGGGCATGGCCGAGCATGTGCTTGACCGGCTCTTCGAAGGCCGCCTGGCCGACATGGTCAGCCACCTGCTCACCGCGCGCGAGGTCAGCCGTGCCGAACTTACCCGCCTCGAACAACTCATCGCTGAAAGGAAACGCCAGTCATGAATCCACTACCCGATTTCGCTTTCTGGCTGCGCACACTTGGTGTGCCGGCCCTGCAAGTGACCGCCCTGCTCGCCGTGGCTGGCCTGCTCACGGCGAAGCTCCGCTCGGCCCGCAACCAGCGCGCCGCCTGGCTTGCTGCGTTCACCGCCACCGGTCTGCTCGTGGCGGCGAGCTTCTTCGGCGCGGATCGCGAACTCGCCGCCTGGCTCAAGCCGAAGCCAGCGCCCGAGCACGTGATTCGCGTTCGGACAAACCTGCCGGTGGACGGAACGAGCGCCGCGCCTTTGCCGGCGAGTGCGGGCGAGGTCACGCTCAGCAGCGTGGCCTCCGAACCGAGGGCCATCGAAGCAGTCGTGAGCCCGCAACCGGTGTGGTGGCCAGCGTGGTTGTGGTTGGCCGGCGGTGCCGCACTCATCGGGCGCAAACTGATCTGGCGTGGTGTGTTCGCCTGGTGGTGGCGAAGCCGGCAAGGGCTTGCCGGCCCGGAATTGGGCGCGCACGTCGCTGAAGTTGCCCGCCGGTTGAGCGTGAGCGGACGCGTACGCGTGATCGCGTCGCCGGCGCTGGTTTGCCCGATCGCGTTCGGCGTGCTCCGGCCGACGGTGGGATTGCCGGCGGACTTCGCCGCCGCCAACGGCACGCGCGAACGCGAAGCGATGCTGGCTCACGAGCTGGCGCATCTGTCCGCGCGTGACCCGCTCTGGCTGGGCCTGGCGGACCTCGTGGCGGCGGTGCTTTGGTGGCACCCACTGGTCTGGTGGGCGCGCCGGCAGCTCCGCGCCGCGTGCGAAACCGCCGCCGACGAAGCCAGCGTGCTGGTCGAAGACGGCCCGGCGGTACTGGCGAACTGCCTGGTAACGCTCGCGGCCCAATTGCCGCGCCGCCGCGCCTTCGGCTTGCTCGGCATGGCGGGTTTCCGCTCCGACCTGGGCCGGCGCGTGGAACGCTTGCTCGCGCTGCGCAACCACGGTCTCCAGCCCACAGCGCACGGTCGGCTGGTGCTGGCGGCGATTGGCGGAACGACGATTGCCGTGGCCCTGGCGTTGGCCTCAACGGCCTGGGCATTGCCCCGCAGTGCAGGCGAGCAACCCACGCTGCTTGCCTTGGCTGAGCAAGCTGTCGCCCAAGCTGACCTGCCCGGAACTGACCCGGCGGGCGCTGCCTTACCTGCACCGGCGTCGAAGCCAGCCTCGGCAGTCCCGAGCCCTTCCGCTGACGACCCGCGTCAACAATGGCAACAGTGGCAGGCAACGCTGCTACTTCAACTTTCCGACACAAATCCATCCGATCGAACATCACAGACGCTTGCATGCATCGACGCCCTGTTGCGCCGCTTGTACGCCACGCGGCAATTCACGTCCGTGAAGGTTGAGCCCGTGGAGCCAAACCGCATCCAGGTTTTCCTGCGCATGAAGGACACGAACGGCTGGGGCGCGGTGAAGACACTGGTCGAGCGGCGCGGCGAACTCGAGTTCCGCCGGGTGCATCCGGCGAGCGACGAGCTGGTGCGGCAAGGCCAATGCCCGACCGGCTATGAAGTCTTGGGCGAAAAGACAGGGCCGGGCGAGGCGGCGCGGCCTTACGTCGTTGCGCGACTCCCAGTAAAAGGTCTCACAAGCCGCGAGATTGCCCAAGCGGAAGCCAAAATAAATCCGCTGGATTCGAAACCGCGGGTTTTGGTGACTTTCACACCCGAAGGCGCGACCGCCTTCCAGAATCTCACTCGCGAGGCAATCGGGCAGAAGATTGCGGTGGTTGTAGATGGCGAACTGCTGATGGCACCTATTGTTAATGAGGAGATTGCGGTCGGCGCTTGCGAAATCAGCGGCCGTTTCTCGATGAACGAAGCGGGCCGGCTGGCCGCCTTGCTGCAAATTCCGTTGCCTACCCAGCTCAAGTTGGTGAGCGGAACAGTGTTCGGGCCGAGCGTGCCAGGCGGCTCGCCGGACGCCCGTGCGGCGACCACGCCGGTCGAGCCGGCCAGCGTGATTTCGATCTGGGTGACTGCCGGCGGCCAAATCCTGTTCGCTGGTCGGGAAACCACGCTCGAGGCTGTCAGAGGCGAACTGGAGAAGGCCAAGGCGAGTGCGCCGGACTTGGTCGTGCGGTTGATCGCGGATACCCGCACTCCCATGAACCGGTTGGTCGAGGTGCTCGACAAGTGCCGCGAAGCTGGCATCACGCGGATTAGCCTTCACACGATCGACACAACACGACCAGCGACCAATGCGCCACCAACCTCGAGTATCAGCCCGCCAGCCAAGAGCACCGAAGGTGACGCGTCCGCTCGCGCCGCCACCTTGGTTCAGGATGGCAAGATTCTGTTTGAAATGGGCAAGCTGGACGAGGCTTCGGTGAAGCTGCGGGAGGCAGTCAAAATCGACCCGGAAAACCTCATTGCCAACCATTACTTCGCCTTGGTTATGAACCAAAAGTTGACAAACATGGTCGAGGTCGAAACGGCTTGGCGCCCTCGCCCGTCTCCTCCCGCTCAACCGCCCTCGCCGCTGACGTGGGTCGAGTTCCCTCGCGCTCTTCATCAGTACTTTTGGAAGGAGCTTGAACGGACCCAAGGTGCGGAGGCGGTGAAATCCCGCCCCATCGAAACTCTCCGCGAGTACTTCGCCGCGGCCGGTGCCCCGTTCGATGGCACCAACGTCTTAGCCAATCCATCCGACGGACGCATCATTGCATTTCAAAACCGGGAAGGCAAAGCGCTCTTACTGGACAGTCGCACCGGTGACCTCACGGTGCGCACGACTCCGGCGGATTTCCAGAAAGTTCAGAACCTATTGGATCCTGCTGGCTCGCTAGTCATGGAGGGGAAGGAGCTTTACGAATTGGGCAAGTTCGATGAGGCAAAGGCCAAACTCGAAAGCGCATTGAAGCTGGAGCCGGACAACGACGCTGCTCGGTACTACTTGAAAAGAGTCGGGGAGGCGGAAGCAGCGAAGGCGAAAAATGGTGGAACCCAATCGGGCACCCCGTACCTCCCACCCTCGTCCGGGAAAACAAACCGCTTGGAAGAAATCAAATTCGATCCGGGCGCGG
>JAKCAB010000123.1 GCA_021839785.1 bacterium
GTCGTAGTCGAACTCCTCCTTCAGCCAGGCCGCCTGATCCGCGGACAAACGCTCGCGAACCTCCGTGGTCTTCTCGCGCTGGAAGGCGAAGCTGTTCGTGCGCGTCTCGCCGGCGGCACGGACGGTGGGCAGCCCGCGCGCGGTCCACACGTTCGTTTCGCGGTGGAAGATCCCCCCGGCTTCATCCAGCGCCTCGACCTGCAGCGGCTTGCCCTTGAGCGCTTCGACCTGCGCGCCCGTGTCGAACCGGAACCGCGTCACCAACGTCGGCGCGCCCTGCGCGTCGTCACCGAGCTCGCGCCGGCTGGCCCGCTCGAACCCGCGGAACTCGCGCTCGTAGCCGTCGTAGTAGGCGTTCCGGTAGGTGAACTGGTTGGTGTAGCGGCTGCCCAGCCCGTCGCCCTCGACGATCTGCGTGACGACAGGCACCGGGAATGGCGCGACCGAAGTCCACTCGCTCGTCGTGCCCATCGCCTCAACCATGAAGTCCGTCGAGCTGCGGTAAGCGATGCTGAGCGAGCGCCCGAGCGTCGTGGTGACGTGATTGAGCAGCCACGGTTTGTCGTGCGGGTTGAGTTCGAGCCAGCGCACGTCGGTCAATCCAGCCTCGAACCAGAGGATGTCGGTCGAACCGTTGCCGTTCAGGTCGGCGAAGCGGACCGCCGTCGTCTGAGAGTCGAAGTCGGGGATGGCCCGATCCTGGATTACGATCGGAGCGCCCCAGCGATTGCCCGGTTCCTGCCGCCATACGCGCACGTCGCCGGAATCGACATAAACCAGATCCGCCAGGCCGTCTTGGTTGATGTCGCTGAAGCTCAGACCGGCCAGCCCGCGCGGGCCGAGCTCGCCTGTCCGAGGACCGCCGGTCATCGCGAACGGCGGCTCGAACGTGGCCAGGCCGCGAGTCAGGCAAACCTGTGCGCCCCCGTCATCGGCGAAGCCAGGCAACACGAGGTCTGGCAGCCGGTCACCGTTCATGTCCGCGAGCTGCCAGCCGTCGGCGAAGCGGAGTCGGGCGACGGGTGAAGGCAGATTGAGCAGCGCGCGGTTCGTGCGTTGGCCGGGCGAAAGATTGAACTGTCCGTTGATCAGCACGGCGAGCGAGTCCCCGTCGGTGGCCAGCAGGTCCGCCGCCTTGTCGAAATTCACGTCCACCAAGCGGACGTTCGGGTCGGCCAGCGGGAACTGCGCGTCATCAATCTGGAAAGCCACCGGCACGTCGAACTCCGTCGGGGTCTTGAACCGGCGGAAATAGTGGCCGTCCGAGTCGCGCAGCAGGAGCGCCGTGCGGCCATCGCCGCGGAGGTCGGCCAACCACGAGGTTCCCGCCCCGAGGCGCGTGCTGTCCCCCGAAGGAGCGTTCGCCATCCGCTGGAGCGGACCCCAATCGTTGGTGCCGCCCCGGTTCAAGGCGATCGCGTAGCCTTCGTTGTCATCGTCGAGCAGAAGGTCGGGCAGTCCGTCGAAATTCACATCCGCCAGCTCGGCCTTGCCCCCGCTGAAGTCCACGGCAAAACCCAACTCGTTGGTCCGCATCTGCCACCCCTGGCCCACGGTGCCGCGCGCGTAGTCGAAGAACGTCGGCGGAAGATGGTCCTCGTTGGTTTTTGCGGTGATGTCAGTCCGGCTCCGCTCATCGCCGAACATCGTGACGGAGGCGAGCAGCGAGACCGGGGCGTTGGGGTGATAGCCCAAGCGCCAATGGCGGATACGCCGCTCGCCGAGGAACACGGTGACACCGCTCAGCCGGAGCCGGGTCGCGCTGCGAAAGCGCGGGCGATAATCTACGACCGGGTCCGGCCGATCCTCGTCGTAGCTGAAGAGAATCCGGAAGAACTCTGAAGGTTCGGTGGCGTGCAGGCCGTAGCGGATCTCCTCGGGATAGAGTTGCCCGGCGTCGGCGCGGTAGCGGTATTCGGTGCGGTTCCCGTTGGGGTCTTGTGCGGCGTCCAGATGCCACGAGAACGTTCCGTTCGTGCCCCAGGCGAGCCGCGAGCTCTCCGCCTGGCCCAGCCAGAGCGTCGAGCCGTTCCGCAGTTGCGCGCGCCATCCACCTTCGGCCGTGGGCAGATACCGGGTGAACGTGAACTCGTTCTCCTGCCGGAAAGTGCCGTCCGCGAGGCGGACCAGTTCCTCGCCGGTCCAGTCCACGACCGTGTCCGCCCCGGTGTAGAGCGGCAGGCCCTTGTCGGTCTGGCGCTGGAGAAACGGAATGGCGAGCCGCCACCCCAGGCCGAGCGGGCCGTTCCCGTGCCCGGAGTTGTATTCCAGCGCGAGCTCGGGAGCGCCGCCTCTCACGGGGGGGAGTTTGAGCGGGAGGCGATAGGTGAACGTGCCGGTGTTCAACTGCGGCTCGAAGGATTCCCCCAACCCCTCGATGGAGCCGGGCCCGCTGGGGAGCGAGATGCTGGTGGGTTTGACCCCGGATTTGTCGGGGGCACCGGCCAGCAGATGCAGCCCCTGACCCAGCGAAAGGAAGAGGCCGATCCATCGGGCAACTGTCGATGCATGACGGCGCATCGTGTGGCTAGAGCTTGATCAGGTAGTGGACGTAAACGTTCTTGGGGCGGGTTTCGGTGCCGCCTGTCGCACCGATCAACGCTGGGCTGCTGGATAATGCATGAGAGTTCTGAATGACCCGAAGAGTCCCCCCTGAATCCCGCCGGTAGGGCCGGTGTCAGCCACTGGGTGAGAATGGCTCTTCAGATCGTCATTTTGAAGCGACCCGACAGTGGGGCCAAGCACGCCGGAACGGTTCGTCCTCGATTGGTTGTCCGTATCGTTGACGCCATTGGCATCGACACCTCTCAGGAACAGCCCGCGCAGGTCCGGTAGGTTGAAAGTCGCGCTGCCGTCGCCAGACCCGTTCGAGGTGCCGAGAACCGCGAACAACCGGGCATACTTTGGGTCGTTTCGCAAAACCTCCTGGCCCCAGCAGAACTCCCAGCCGGCGGGCGGCACGTTGTTGGTGCCCATCCAGGCAATCACCGTGCCGGGTGGCGTGAGCGCGTCGCGCACTTCCTGGACGAGGTCGGCCGCCAGCGTGGCCTTTGCGGCCTGCTCCGCCTGCAGCGCATAGGGCGCGCTGAGGATTTGCTGCCGGGGCAGAATCTCCTTCCGCTGCGCGACCGGCACCGTGCCCGTCGGTGTGCGCGTGATCGTGAGGCCGAGGTGGCGATTTGCGCCGGTGAAGGCGACGCCGATTTCCGTCGTGCTTGCCCCGGCCACCGGCGCGCCGGAGCCGTCGAGAATCACGTTGAACGTGCCGTTCACCACAGTCACGGCGCATTCACGGCCCCAGACCAGGTGATTCGGGTCGGCAGTGGACAGGCTGGTCGAGTCGCTCCACAGGCGGAAGGCGAGCGTGTATTCGCCGCTGGCCAGCGGCTGGCCCTGGTCGTCGGTGAGGCGGCCCTGGTAATTGAAGGCGGGAGGAACGGCTTGAGCCGACACGGCGCAAGCCATGAACAGCAACGCGATCCGTCTTATCGCTTGCCACCCGCGGCGCTTTAATCCCGCGGTGGTGCTGGACGTTCGCAACTGATTCGAACAGGTCGGCGGCGTCATCGGCGAGCAAGGGATCAGCTGCTGACAAAAAGACTTCATAACTCAAAGGCGACCAACCGGACATTCGCGATGCTGACCCCGAGCGAGACGCCGCTGGCCGTGATCGAATAGCGGTTCGTGCCTTGCGGTGGAGAGTCGATCAATTGAACGCAGGACGGTGGAACCCCAATGACAAAGGGAGGCCCAAAGCCTGGCGATCCCACACCCCAGGAGAGTTGGTTCCGGGAGACCAACGTTGTGTCGCGGTAGACATTGAGAGTGACGCTGGCATTGAATGCTTCGTTGAGCACACCCAGATACGAAACGCCCGAGTCCGGCCCGTCCAACGGCGCTGTCGGTTCAACGGAACTCAAGAAAACCAGCACCGGGCGCCCCGTGGTAACCAAAGTCACCGACAGGTTGGTGATCGCAACCTCGGACGACGAGAGGGCTAAGCGCGTCCCGTCGCTGGGTTGACTGAAGGCTATGTCGCCCACGTCGGCCAAATTCGTCCGAATCTGTCGTGAGGCCAGTTTCGGCAGGGTAACGACGCCGGCAGCCAGGTTGAGGGTCTGGACCGTGGCGTTGGTGCTGATCGCCTCCGCCGTGGCGGCACGCGCCGACGCAAAGGCAAACGGCGCGCTGAGCAACTGCTGTCTTGGCATGATCTCCTTCCGCTGCGCAGCCGGAACGATGCCCGAAGGCGTGCGGAGGATCGTCAGGCCGAGGAACCGACTCGGCGCGGCAAAAGCACCCGGCAACTCCGCGTTCAGTCCCGCTTCCGCCGGTTGGCCGGTGTCACTCAGGATCACGTTAAACGCGCCGCCGACCACCGTAACCTCGAACTCGCGGCCCCAAACGAGGTTGCCCGAAGCCGTGCTGGTCGCCTCCGCCCAGAGGCGGAAGGCGAGCCGGTAGCCGCCGCTGGCCAGCGGTTGACCGGCCTCGTCCGTGAGCCGGCCCTGGTAGTTGAGGAGCGGCGGGACCGCGTCCGCGGCGCGAACCAGGCCGGCAAGCAGGAGGCAATTGAGCAGGAGTATCTGGTGTCGTTTCATTGGAGATGGGGGTTGGTTTCATCCGCATCGTCGCCCGCGCCCGCCGCGGCGGCGCCCGTCGCGGTGAAGCCGCGCACGGAGAAGCGGAGCTGGATGTCGTTGAGCTTGTCGAGTTGATCGAAGATCGGTGCGTTACCGGGGATGTCCTCGGACATGGAGAAGATCCAGCGGTCGTTGGCGGGGCTGCGCTCATGGAGCTTGGTGCCCGTGCGCGCCTCCTTGAAGCCGTTGACCGACGCGATGACGAGCGCGGCCCGGCCGGGGAGCGGTTCGAGGTTCCAGACCCGGACGGCGGTGCCTTCGGCGTCGAGCCGGGCGGGTTTGCTCCGGATGTAAGAGGCGCCTTCCTGCTGCAGTTCGACCTGGATCTGGTCCTCCGAATTGAGCGCGAGGCCGCGCCCGCGGAAGTTGACCCGGACGCCGAAGCCACTTTCGAGTGTCGGGTGGTAGAAGATCAGGGCGTTGAACTGGCCGGGCTGGTAGAGCTGGTTCACGTTCCGTCCGTTGCGCAGACGGCGGTTGAGCGAGGTGGAGAAGGTAAACTCCAGCCGGTGCTCCCCTGTGGCCAGGTCCGTGACGATGTGGTCCCGGAGGAACCGCAGCCACGCGGCGTCGCTCGACAGATCCCCGGCCTGGGGTTCGAGCGCCAGCGGGTCCGATCGGTCGAACTCGCCGGTGAGTTCATTGGTCACGGTCACCGCGTTGTTCTGAAAGACATCGTGCCGGAGCGAGAGGGTGGCTTGCACGGTGTCCTGCGCGCCGTGCTGTTCATACAGCCGGTCGATCTGGGTGCGCAGGTAATTCACGAGCGTGACCAACCGCCTGCCATTGCGGGCTGCGAGCACCTCGTGGAGCAAAGCGGCCGCCTGCACGGCCTGGTCGCCGCCGTTGATCTTGTATTGGCCGGCTTTGGCCGCCTTGTAGAGGGCCTCCTGGGCGAAGATGAAAGTCTCCTCGGCGTCGCGCGCGGCGAGGTCGCGGAGCAGGCGGTAATCGGGGCTGCCGAGGGGGTTGGTTTGCTCGAGCTGGAGCGCCGAGGCGTATTCTTGAAGGAGGAACCGGACCCGCCCGGTCATGTTCGCCAGGTCGAGCATTTCCATGTCCAGTTTCTGCTCGGCCATGAGGAGGTTCAGCTTCAGACGCTCGGCCTCGAGGACCAACGCATGGAGTGCTTCCTCGGTGCGGAGGAGAGTGTTGTCGCGTTCGAGGTATTGGAGCTGGGCGCGCTCGGCGGCGGCGATGCGCGTCTTCTGGGCCTGGATCTCGGCGAGGCGGCGGGCGAGGCCGGCTTCCAACTCGCCCATTGCCAGGGCGTTCTGGACCTTCTCCTGGCGTTCAAAGACAGCGTTGACCGTCCCAACCACGGCCCCTGCGACAGCCCCCCAGACACTCCCCGTTTGGGCCCCTGCGCTCGCCCCGCTCTGGCCCGCCATGACCGTGTCAGTGATCTGGCCCCGGATGGAGCGCTGAACTCCCAGCCGGGCCGCCGCCTTTGCTGTCTCGGCCCTCACCTCGCCTTCCACCTGATCCAGCGCGGCCACCTTTTCGCCGTTGGCGAGGATCAACTCGGCGCCCTGCGTGATGTTGCCGGCAATCTGCTGCGCGATCTCCTCCTTCTTGCGCATGTTGGAGACGACGTTTTGCAGATCCAGATTCGCCGCCTGCAGCTCGGTCTCGGCGAGGGTCACCCGCCGCCATTGCTGGTACAGGCTCCCTTTCGATTCGCCGCCGGTGTAGGTGTGCGTCCGGTCCCGGTCTTCCGCCGGCAGAAGGGCA
>JAKCAB010000213.1 GCA_021839785.1 bacterium
CGCGAAACGGGTGCGATGTGGAACGTGAACCTGGACTGGGAACTCGAGAACGGCATGCGCCGCCGGATGGCCGCCCGCTACGGCGTCTTCACCAACGGTGCGTGGACCTTCTACGGGGTGCGCCAGTTGTTCTACACACCCTTCCCGGAACCGAAGTGGGAACCCAGCGACACGAACCAACTCGAAATGATCGAACTCAGCGAAACGCCTTCCCAGATCAACAGCGAAATCCGCTTCGCTTCGCTGAGCGGAGCCCGCGCCGCCAAGCGCGCCCGCCTGTCCTTGCGGGAAATCCGCGAGTACGAAGACCTCCACCCCGCCCTTCCGGCCGCCGCACGCGCCAAGCTCCAGACCCAATTCCACGGCCGGCTGGCCGAGCCTTGGACCAACCTCGTCGTCGTGCTCATGGCCATTCCCTTCGGGGCGCCGGCCGGCCGGCGGAACGTCTTCGTGGGCGTGGCCGCGAGCATTTTCATCGCGTTCGGTTTCTTCTTCGCGCGCTGGCTGTCGCTCGCGTTGGGCACCGCCGGGTATCTGGCGCCCTGGGTGGCGGCCTGGCTGCCCAACGTCTTGTTTGCGTCAGGCGGTCTGTGGCTAACACTGCGGGTGCGGTGAGCAAGCCGGGCGCGCCCAAGCCCGCCATGCGTTCCGTCCCGGTCCATGCCGTTTTGCGCTGCGCTTCCTGGCGTGCGTGGTAAGGTCGCGCCGTGCCGGATCTTGCCGCCGAGCTTCGCGAATTAAAGGCCCGCCACGAGCGGATCGGCCTGCTCTACCAGGTCAGCCAGGTCATTCATTCCACGCTGGAACCTCAGGAAGCGCTCCAACTCGTCGTCCGCGAGGCGGTCCGCCTGGTTCGCGCGGCCAGCGGTTCGGTTGTGCTCGTCAATCCCACCACCGGCTTCCTTGAAATCCAGGCCGCTGACGGCCTCCCGCCCCACGCGCAACAACTCAAGCTCAAGGTCGGCGAAGGCATCACCGGTTGGGTCGCCCGCACCGGCAAGCCGGCCCGCGTGGGCGACGCCGCCCGCGACCCGCGCTACATCATGCTCAGGCCGGACGTCCGCTCCGAATTGGCCGTGCCGATCGAGGTGCGGGGCGAAGTCCGTGGCGTCCTCAACGTGGATTCCGACCGCCTGGACGCCTTCAGCCAGGCGGACCAGGAATTGCTGGAGGAACTCGCCCTCCAGGTCACCCGGGTGATCCACAACACCTGGCTTTACGAACACGTCGGCCTCAAAGCCCGGCTCTTCGAGACCCTTGTGAGCGTCGGCCAGACCATTAACTCCACCGTCAACCTCGACGACGCGCTCCAGGCCATTACCCGCGAGGCCGGCAAGCTGATGGGCGCCAAAATGTGCTCGCTGCTCCTGCTGGACGACTCGCGCGAATGGCTCGATTTGCGCGCGTCGCACGGCGCCGGCGAAGCGTATCTGAACAAGCCCCGCCTCAGCGTGGCCGACAGCCTTCTGGGCACGGTGGTGCGCCGCCGCAAGCCGCTCCAGCTCGAGAACGTCCAAATCTCCTCCCGTTACCAAAACGTGGAGATCGCCCGCCGGGAAGGGTTGGTCGCCTTGCTGAGCGTGCCGCTGGCCTTCGGCCACGAAGTCATCGGCACGCTGAACGTCTATACCGACCACCCGCACAGCTTCTCGAACGAGGAAATCCGCATCCTCAGCGCGCTGGCTGACCTGTCCGCGGTCGCCATCGAAAAGGCGCGGCTTTACGAGCGATTGGTGGAAATGGAGGAACACTTGCGGCGCCAGGAACAACTGTCCGCGCTGGGATTGCTGGCGGCCGAGGTTGCCCACGAAATCCGCAATCCGCTCACGGTGATGAAAATGCTTTACCATTCGCTGGACCTGCGGTTCGACCCCGCCGATCCGCGCGCCCGCGACGCCGCCATCATGGGCGAAAAAATGGACCACCTGAACCGGATCGTGGACCAAATCCTCGCTTTCGCCCGGCACAGCGAACCGCAATGCGCGCCGGTCCAGGTCAACCAATTGATCGCCGACCTGGCGTTGCTAACCCGCCACAAGCTCCGCCAACAAAACATCGCGCTGGAACAACACCTCGATCCCACCGTGCCACTCGTCATGGCGGACCCCGCGCAACTTGAGCAGGTTTTCCTGAACCTCACGCTCAACGCCGTGGGGGCGATGCCAGCCGGCGGACGCCTGCGCATCGGCACCCGCGCAATCCACCTGCCCAAACATCGCCCGCAGCCGACTTGGGTCGCGATCAGTTTTCGGGACACCGGCGTGGGCATGTCGTCCGAGCAACGGCGGCGGGCCTTCACCTCATTGCTGGGCACCACCAAGCGGGAAGGCACCGGCCTGGGCCTCGTGATCGTCGCGCGGGTGATCGAAGCCCACCGCGGTCAGATCAAGATCGCCTCCCGTCCGGGCCAGGGAACCACCGTCACCCTCCTGCTTCCAGCCTGACGCAAGCCCGGCGTCATCCGCGAAACTCTATGCGTCCGCTGCGCTCGATTGTTTGGCCTCCAAGGCCGCCATGCGCCGGAGCAGCACGTCCGCGATCAATTCCGCGGCGCGTTCGCAGGCCACACGATCGGTGTTGATGATCAGATCGTAGAGCAGCGGATTGTCGATCTCGGCCTTGAAATGCTCGCGCAAGTAACGGTTGTGGCCGCGATCGGCTTTTTCGACAAACTCCACGGCCGCCCTGCGCTCCAGTTTCAGATACTCCATGACGCGCTGAATCCGGACTTCCTGCGATCCCACCAACCGGACGTGGACCATGTGGGGGAGTTTCATCGTGATCACGTTCGCGCCCCGCCCGATCAGGATCACGTTCCCGACCGCGGCGAGCCGGAGGATCGTGTCGGACGTGGCGCGGGCCAGATTCCAGGAAGGCGGGTGCAGGCCCAACAGCTCCGTCACCATGTCGTCGAGCATCGAGACGCGGTCTTCGGGCATGAAGCTGACCAGCTTCTTCGGCAAGTTGTGGTCATCGAGCACGTGCTCGACAAGTTCCTTGTCGAACACCGTCCACTTCACCTCTCCCGCCGGGGCGCATTGATCGAGCCGGGCCGCCAGTTCGCGCGCCACGATCCACGCGCCGGCGCCGGCCTGTCGCGAAATGGTCCCGGCTACCCGGAACCGAGCCACCGGCGCGGCGGCGGGCCGCAAGTGACAACCGATGAATGCGTGCGCCTGCTCTAAACCCATTCGGAGATTCATAAAACGTCGTTTGGCCGGGCGCGGGCGGACTCGAAGCCGAGGCCCGCTGACCCGCTTGTTGGTTCCGTGTGTTCTGAGGCCACGCTAACAGGTGCCGCCAGCCAAGCCAACCTGTTTCCGGTCGCTCGTCCGCGCCCAATGCCGCCCGCCCCGCGCCGGAAACGCGCAGCGCGTCGGCCATTGACCAGCGGAGGCATCCGTGTAATGTGTCAGTGAATATGCAAGCCGGGAGTTTTCCAGTGTGGGTGGCAGGCACGGCCAGCGGCCTGGCGGTGGGCGCGCTGGTTCTTGTCGGAAGTCTGGCGTGGCACAACCACACGCTTCGCGGCCAGCTCGCCGCCGCGCGGGAACAAGCGGCGAACGCCACGGCGGAAGTCGCCAGCCTCCGCAGCCAGCAGGCCGTAACCGCCGCCGAGCTCGATGCGCAAAAGCAGCAACTGGCCACGCTGCAAGCGGACATGACCGCGCTGCAACAAAACGCCGCTGGGGATTCTTCGCCTCGGCTGGTCCGGGCTCGCATCTTCGCCGGCGGCCAGTATTACGGGATGGGCTGGGTGCAATCCGCGGGCACCAACACCGTTCCGGGCGGGTTGGCGACGGTGATTGCCGACCAGGCGGCGACGCCTCCCCCAAGTGGAGCCTGGGCAAGCCCACCGACCCAGACCGCAGCCGCGGTCAGTTTCACCCAAACCTCCCAGTACTGGCCTTACCTTTACACGGTCGGCTGGATCGACGGGTATTGCCCGACCAACCGCTGGCCGCGCCAGCCATTTGCGCCGTCGCCAAGCACCGATCCCCTGCCGCCGACGTTCGCGGCGAACGCACCGCTGCCGCCGGTTGCCCCCACCGGGATCACCCCGCCGGCCACCAGCCGATTTCAGCGTTTGCTGCCCACGCGGAGGCCGCTGCGGATTCCGGCGCCCTTCCCCATTCCTGGCGTCCCAACCGGTTTCCAAAGCAGAACCGCCTTTCCGGTGCCGCGTCAGGTTTCAGGCGCACCCTCAGTTGCTGGCGCGACGGTGGCCGCCGCCAACCGGCCGGCGTTGCGCACCCTGCCCTCTCAGGTGTCCGGCTCGCCCTGGCAGCGGTAACCGCTTTCGGCCGGAAGCGCTCACCTCGCCGGTGCTGGCCGCACGAAACGGACCGGAGCGCGAGTTTTTTCCGCGAATCCACCTCGCTGCTTGTTCGTCGCTTGACGCGCCGCTTGCCCGCCGGGGATTCTGCGTCACCGCTTGGCCGGCACCGCGCGATCGCCGCTGGCGGAGCGGTTTCAATCTGGATTAACGCGATGAAACGAGAACGACTGCCCCGGTGGTTCGTTGCCTTGGCGCTGGTGCTGCTCCTGGCGGTCCCGCCAGTTCAGGCAGCCAGCGCCAAATCCACCGCGACCAAGAAAACCTCCACCGGCTCGAAAAGAGCCACGTCGCCGAAGCGGGTGGCCCGCAACCCGTATTTGGGCGCCGTAGTCGTGGAGGCCGCGAGCGGGCGGGTGCTCTTCGAGGAGGGCGCCGACGCCCACGGTTATCCGGCAAGCATGTTGAAGCTGATGGATCTGCTAATCATCCTGGAGAAAATCGAGCGCCGCGAGTTGTCCTTCCAAGACCAGGTGAAGATCAGCGCCAAGGCCGCCCGCACCGGCGGGTCGCAGGTCTGGCTCGCGGAAAAGGAAGTCTTCAGCGTGGACGACCTGTTGTACGCACTGATGGTGCAATCCGCGAATGACGCTGCGGTGGCGTTGGCGGAGAAGGTCGCCGGCAGCACCGACGCGTTCATCCAGTTGATGAACCAGCGGGCGCAGGCTCTAGGCATGACCAACACGATTTTTCGCTCCGTGCATGGCCTGCCGCCCAGCGCCGGCCAGCAACCCGATGTGACGACCCCGCGCGATTTTGTGAAGCTCTGCCGCGAAGTGCTGCGCCACCGCGACACCTTGCGGTACACCGGCACACGCGTGCGGTCCTTTCGGGAAAAGGTGCCCGGCAAGACCGTGGTCATGCGCAACCACAATCACCTGCTGGGAAAACTCGAGGGCTGCGACGGCTTGAAAACCGGCTACATCTCAGCGGCGGGCTATTCGGTCGCCGTCACCGCGGCCCGCGACGGCCACCGCGTCATCACCGTGGTCTTCGACTGCGTGGATCGCAATGTGCGCGACGCCAAGGCCACGGATTTGACCAAGCGCGCGCTCGCTTTGTGGACACCGGTCGCCCGGCCTGGAACAGCACCGGCGCAACCCAAAGCCGCGGCGCGGTGATCGCCCCGCATTGAAGCCCCAAAGTTGCCGGCTGGCCCGACCGCCGCCATCGCGGAACCTGGCCGCCGCTCAAGCGCCACCGAGCGCGTCCACCGCGTCGATCACGCGTCCGCCTTCGCGCGTCCAGGTTTGCAGCGCGGGGCAGTCGCCTTTGCGAAAACGGCGGAACATCGCGGGCAAGTGCCGTTTGAAGAGTTCGCATTCCCCCACCCCATCCGCGTCGCAAGCCAGCACGGACGCGTGCGCCTTGTACACCCGCGGAGAGCCGATCACGCGCACCGTGCCGGGCGGCAGCGCGGGCGCCGGACGCTGGTCCAACACGAGAAAGCTCACTGGCAGACTCGTCAGATCGATCCCGGCCGTTCGCGCGAACCGACCCCAGAAGGAATCCGTGAAAACGGCGGGGGGCGGGGCTGCGAAGTGATGGCACCAATGGGCCTCGTTGCCGGCAGCCAGCATCCCGCAAACGGCACCGTGCGTGCACGGCGCAACGACGTGGAACCTCCCGGCCAGGCGTTCCCGGATCGCGATCAGCCGCTGGCTGGCCTCGTAAGTGCCGGGTTCCACCCAAACCACGGCGGCGGCCACCTCCAGCCACTTCACCAACGCCACAGTCTGTTCCGCGGTCAATTCGGTCAGCGCGTGACTGACCAGCACCAATCCAGGCCGGGACGGCAAACCCGTGTCCACGGCGAGGCTGGCGTACTTGCTGCGCGCGCGAGCGGCGGCGAACTGCATCGCCAAAGCCGAGCGATCCCAGAACCTCGCCTCGGTGACGCACCCCTGGCCGAAGCAATCCAGAAAGGCGCGGGCGGCGATGCCGCTGCCGCATCCCCAGTCGAGCAACGCCGTTTCGGGTGGCGGCGCCCAACCGCGCCGCCCCACTTCGGCCAGCACATAAT
>JAKCAB010000286.1 GCA_021839785.1 bacterium
CATCAAGTCCCTCACGCTTTACGCTTTCTCGGTAGAGAACTGGAGCCGGCCGCAGGGCGAGGTGGACACGCTGATGAAATATCTGGCGCGCTACCTGAAGAACGAAATCGGCGAACTCAACCGCAATAACGTCCGGCTCGAGGCGATCGGCCAGATATACCGCCTGCCGGAATTCGTGCAGGAGCAGTTGCGGAAAACGCAGGCCGCCCTGGCCAAGAACAACGGCCTCACGCTGATCCTGGCGCTCAGCTACGGGGGGCGCACCGAGATCGTGGAGGCGATGCGCGACATTGCCCGGAAGGTCAAGGCGGGGCTGATCGAGCCGGAGGAGATTAACGAACTGGCGGTGGCCCAGCACCTGTACACCCACGCCTACCCGGACCCCGACCTGCTGATCCGCACCAGCGGCGAATTGCGCGTGAGCAACTTCCTGCTCTGGCAAATCTCCTATGCCGAATTCGTGGTGACGCCGACCTTGTGGCCGGATTTTCGCAAGCCACAGCTCTTCGAGGCGCTCGAAGAATACACGCGCCGGCACCGGCGTTTCGGCGGCGTCTGAGCTGCGGCGGATCGCGGCGGAGTTTGCGCTCGCGCCGTAATGACGACTCAGCATACTCCGCGCGGCGGCATGGTTTCATTCCTGTTCAAACTGCTTCATTGGGCGCGACCCTACCGGTTCCGGCTGGCGACGGGCATTCTCCTGGGAGTGGCGGCGGGCCTGAACGAGGCGCTGCTGGTGCTCGCGGTCTATTTCGTTTTTGCCGTCATTTTTCCCCAAACTGGAGCGCAGGAAATCCAGCATGAGATCGACCGCCTGGCCGCCTACCTGCCGGACCTGGCCCGGTTCCTGGGCGAGCGCGTCAAGGAACTGGCGATTACCCCCAACCTCGGCACCGTCGTGCTGGTGGTTTCCATCATCCCGGCGGTGATGGCGCTGCGCGGGATCGTGAATTACCTGCAGACTTACCTGCTGCAATGGGTCGCGGTCCGGGTGGTGGCCGACTTTCGTGGCAAATTACTCGACCACCTCATCCACTTGCCCTTGAGTTTCCACAGCAAGACCAGCACCGGCGAACTGATGTCCCGGCTGGCGAACGACGTTTCCACCTTGCACGCCGCGCTGGCTGACTCGCTCGTGTCGCTGATCAAAGACCCGGTGGCGCTGGTCGCCTTCGCGATTTACCAGATTACCCAGCAACCGCGCTTGACGTTGCTATCGCTCCTGGTTTTCCCCGTGTGCCTCGTGCCGGTCATCGTCTATACGCGCAAGATTCGGAAGTCGTCCGAGGCCATCCAGAACGAAACTGCGGCGGTTTTTCGCGGCATCCAGGAAGCGCTGAGCGGCGTGCGCATCGTCAAGGCGTACAACCTCGACCCGGTGGTGGCCGAGCAGTACCGGCGCAACACCAACCGCTTCATCAGCCAGTTCATGCGCGTCTGCCGCGCCAGCGAATTGCCCGGCCCGATGATCGAGTTTTTCGGCATGGTGGGCGCGGCCGTCCTGCTCGCGTTCATTGCAATGGACCCAAAGCAAGGCACCAGCGCCGCGGCCTTCATGGCGTTCCTGTCCGCCATCATGCTCATGTACGCGCGGATCAAGTCCGTCATCCGCGTCTCGAACCGTCTCGTGCAGGCGCGCGCGGCCAGCCTGCGCGTGTTCGAGTTGCTCGACACCGTCTCCGAACTGCCCGAACCGGCGCACCCGCTGCCGTTGCACGCCGCCGGTCAGGACATCCGCTTCGAGAACCTGGACTTCGACTACGGCGACAAGCCGGTGCTGCGCGGCATCAACCTCACGGTGAAGGCCGGCCAGCTCGTGGCGCTGGTCGGCGCGAGTGGCTCCGGCAAAACCACGATCACCAACCTGCTGTTGCGGTTCTACGATCCGAAAAGCGGGAACATTCGCATCGGCGAGCGCGACCTGCGCGAAGTCTCATCCCAGGAACTGCGCCGCCAGATCGCGGTCGTGACGCAGGAAACGATCCTTTTCAACGACACCATTCGGCGAAACATCGAGCTGGGGCGACCCGGCGCCAGCGCGGCAGAAATCGAGGCCGCAGCCCGCCACGCGCACGCACACGGGTTCATCCTGGAAAAACCGGCGGGCTACGACACCGTCATTGGCGAGCGCGGCGTGAACTTGTCTGGTGGGCAGCGTCAACGGCTCGCCATCGCCCGCGCGATCCTCCGCGACGCGCCGATCCTGGTTTTAGACGAAGCGACCAGCGCGCTCGACACCGAATCCGAGCGGCTGGTGCAGGCCGCCCTCGACGAGTTGATGCAAGGCCGCACCACAATCTGCGTCGCTCACCGGCTGTCCACGATCGTGAATGCCGACCTGATCGTGGTTCTGGCCGAAGGCCGGATCGTGGAGACTGGCCGCCACGAAGAGTTGCTGCGCCGTGACGGCCACTATCGGCGCTTGTACGAACTCCAGTTCCAGAATGGAGCGGTAAAGGCCGAGGTTTAACGCTCACGACAACCGCGACCACCGGCCATCGACGGCCCGGTTGGTTCAACTCACGGCTGAAGCTTCCACTCGTTGGCGACCAGACGGACAGTCATGTTCTGGGAATTGTCGCCCGGCATGATTTCGACCTTGAGCACCACTTCACTGTCGGATCGTGGCTCGGAACCGACCACCCGAAAGCCGGGGATGATGCCTGTCCCTTCCCAGAACTTCGCTTCGCCCTGGCGTTCCATCTCCCGCCACATTTCCTGACCGCCCCGATCGTCGAGCACGCGCAACAACGTGTTGGTGTCGCGGTTTTGTATGGCCCAGAAGAACGATTGCAGCGCCGCCTCCGGCGTGGCTTGACCGACGAATTGCGCGTCCTGGCGGCGCACGTAACCGGGCGGCAAGGCAATTTGCGCTCCGACGGCGTTGGTGCCTTTCACGCCGGCGCGTGCCCGCAAGGCCTGGTTCTCGGCCTTCACGCCGGCGAGCTCCCGTTGTCGCTCGCGCAAACGGGTGACTTCGCCGCGCAACCGGAGCAGTTCCAGTTTGTCCTTTTCGCTTAACTGGTTCGTGGCGAGCACGGGTTTCGCCACTGGTTGCGTGGCCGCGGTGGCGCGGCTTTGTTCGAGGCTGGTGCGCTGGCGTTCCAGGTCCGCCACGCGCGCGTGCTGTTGAAACGCGGCGAGGCCGCCCACCAGGGCAGCCACGCCAGCGACGAAGGCAACTAGGTTTCGAGCGTTCATTGCTGTGGTTCGACTGGCGTCGCGCCCGGTTGGGCAGGCGGGGGTACCAGGCCGTAACGCTTCATCATTTCAGGATCCATCTGCATTGGCTGTCCCGGCGTGGCGGGCGCTGGCATGGCGGGCGTTTGCGGTTGCTCCAACATGAGCTTGCCGTCGCGTTGGACGAACCATTCCGGGTGCGTCTTGGCCACGCTGGACTGCACGCTGCCGTCCACCAGGCAGACGTGGCCGTGGATAGGGCAGCGGAACGCGACCCTTTGCGGTTCGGTTTCCGAGCCAGACGGGGCGAGAAACTCGTAACTCGTGTTGGCCATCGTGAACGAGGCCCAGTCGGTGGCCGGCTGGTGAGACGGATCGGCCGGGCAGACCAGGATTTTGGGCGATCCCATTTCGTTTGTCATGGCCATGATGTTCGGCGGCAGTACGTCGCCATTGTCAGTTGCCCAGACCCGCGCCGCGAGGCCGAGCTGTTTCAGGTTGTTGATGCACGCGATGCTTTGTGCCTTTTCCTTGGCGTTGGCGAGTTGTTCGAGTGCTTCCGCGGAAACGCCCAGCGCGGCGGCGGTCTGGGTCTTCAGGCGCGTGTTTTCGTCGCGGATCGCTTCGAGCGCGGCGATTTCGGTGGCGAGTTGCACCCGCGTGGCTCGCAGACTGGCCAGCTCAGCCGCCCCGTCCGGCATCGGGACGGTTGAGGGTTCACGGGTGTTGGCGGCGGGTGCGGCAGCCGTCCGGACGGCCGCTTCTTGCTGAAGCGCGGCAATCACTTCGCGGAGGCGGTTGATCTCGCTTTGCTGGGACGCATAGACCACCAGCGCAGCGACGGCCAGGGCGCAGGTGGCCAGGGCGGGCCACCAACGGCTGAACCAGCCGCCGCCAAAGCTGCCGGCTCGGGCGCCGGTCTGGCCGGCGGCGGGAAGTTGGATTTGGTCAACGAGCTGCCGCCGCAGACCTGGGCTGGGGCGCGGACGCGGCGCCTGGCGGAGCGTTTTCTCGATTTGTTCTTCGGAGGGATTCATGGCTTGCGACTCAGGTTGAGGATTGAACGGGACTGGTTTTCTCGGCCAGGCGCGCCTGCAATTGTTGCACGGCGGAGCGCAGCCGATACTTCACGGTGCTGGCGGCAACGCCGAGGGCCTCGGCCGTTTCCTCCAGCGTCAGGCCTTGGTAATAATGCAGATGAACGGTGCTCCGCAGGTCGGGCTCGAGCCGGTCCACGGCGCCGTACAGCGTCGCGGCGAGGTCGGCGTCAGCCACCAGGCGGTCCGGTGAGTGGCGCGGATCGGCGCAGTCCTCCCACCATTCGTCAGGCCGTGGCTCGAGACGATGATTCGCCCGGCGCCAATCCTGATAAACGTGGTAGGCGATGCCGTGCAGCCAGGAACTGACCGACGATCGGCCGGCGAAGCGCGGCAGGGCCGGCCACACGCGGGCGAAGGTTTTTTGGGTCAGGTCCGCGGCGTCGGTTTCGTTGCCGGCGAGCCGGCGCAGGAAGGCGAACAGCGCTTCGTAGAAGCGATCCACAAGTTCCGTGGCCGCGCGCAACTCACCGCGCTTCGCCGCTTCGACCAGTTGGGTTTCATCTGCGTTCATGGCCTGTCTGGGAGTTAGTCGCAAGACAACGGTCGATTGGACAAAAGAATCTGCGGCAAAGCACGCGGGAATGTGCGACTGGCGGCAAGGCAAAGTCCGGTTCGCGGCCAGGTCGGGTGATCGCGCGGTGAGATGAGGCCGGCGCTGACGGGCGCTTGTTGCCAAGGGCCCGGTGGCTTGGCTACGCTGCCCGCCCATTGACATGAGCGAAATCGCGTTGAAAGACACGGCTTCCACAGGCGAACCGGGCGGCATTCCCAAGGCCTACGAGCCGCAAGCGGTGGAAGACAAGTGGTACCAGTTCTGGTGTGAACAGGGCTGTTTCACGGCCGACCCGGCCTCGCCGAAGCCGGCGTATTCCATCGTCATCCCGCCGCCGAACGTCACCGGGGTGCTCCACATGGGCCACGTCCTGAACAACACCATCCAGGACATCCTTGCCCGTAAGGCCCGCATGGACGGCAAGGAAGTGCTCTGGCTGCCGGGCACCGATCACGCCGGCATTGCCACGCAGGCGGTGGTGGAGAAGACCCTTCGCAAAGAAGGCAAAATGAAGCACCGCGACGACCTCGGGCGCGAGAAGTTCCTCGAACACGTCTGGGCCTGGAAGGAAAAGCACGGCGGCATCATCATCCAGCAGCTCAAGAAACTCGGTTGCTCGTGCGATTGGACCCGCGAGCGATTCACGATGGACGCGGAGTATTCGCGCTGCGTGCAAAAGGTCTTCGTCGAGCTTTACAAAAAGGGGCTGATCTATCGCGGCAAACGCATGGTCAACTGGGACCCCGCGGCCCGCACCGCGCTCTCCGACGAGGAAGTCGAGATGACCGAAACCAAGGGCCACCTCTGGCACTTGAAGTATCCGCTGCTGGACGCTGCCGGGCGCCCAATCGCGGGTCAGTTTGTGGTCGTCGCCACGACGCGACCCGAGACGATGCTGGGCGACGAAGCGGTAGCGGTGAATCCAAAGGACGAACGCTACGCCAAACTGGTCGGAACGAAGGTTCTGCTGCCGCTCCAGAACAAACCCATCCCGATCATCGCCGACGATTTCGTGGACCCGAAGTTCGGCACCGGCTGCGTGAAGGTGACGCCGGCGCACGACCCGAACGATTATGCGATGGCCACGCGTCACCACCTGCCGCTCACGGTCGTTATCGGTCCGGACGGTAGGATGACCAACGAGGCGGGGGGCGGTTTCGCCGGGCTGGACCGTGCGGAAGCGCGCAAGGCGGTCGTGGAACGCCTGGAAAAATTGGGCTTGCTGCTCAAGGTCGAGGACTACGTCCACAACGTCGGCTACAGCCAGCGCAGCGGCGTGCCCATCGAGCCTTACTTGAGCGAGCAGTGGTTTTTGAAGTATCCGAGCGTGGAGAAGGCGCTGGAGTGTGTGGTGTCGGCGGAAAAGGAAAGCGCGCTCGGCGGTAAACCTCTGGTGGCGCATCTCCCGGAGGAGAAGTTGGGCAGCCAGCCTGCACCGAACGTTGCCGCAATCAACGTGGCCGACTTGCTGGCGGATGTCAACCCAGCCATCGGCGGCACGATCCGCTTCCACCCAGAACGCT
>JAKCAB010000642.1 GCA_021839785.1 bacterium
GCTGGAAAGTCGTCCGCGCGCACCCGTACGACAAGGCGCGCCAGCACGGCTTCATCGATTCGCAGGCGATGGGCATGGAGGTTTTTCGGGCGCTCGATCCGGATGCGCCGTTGATCGTCGCCGAGAGCGTCTGGCAGTACAGCCATCACGTTTTGTCCGGCCTCACCACGCATCGCGGGCCGATCCTCACCGTGGCGAACTGGAGCGGCACCTGGCCGGGCTTGGTCGGCATGTTGAACCTGAACGGCTCGCTCACCAAGGCCGGCGTGAAGTACAGCACGCTTTGGAGCGAAGACTTCCGGGACACCGCGTTCAAGGCCGGCCTCCGGCAGTGGCTCCAGACTGGCATCGTCACCCATGACCAAAGCCACGTCCGCGACCTGGCGCTGCTCAAGTTGCCCGCTGCCGACGAGGCGCTGGGCCGGGACTGGGCGCGCGCGTTCCGCCAGCGCAAGGCCATCATGGGAGTGTTCGACGAAGGCTGCATGGGCATGTTCAACGCCATCGTCCCGGACGAGTTACTCCACCCCACCGGCGTGTTCAAAGAGCGCCTGAGCCAGTCCACCCTTTACGCGGCGATGCAGCCGGTCAGCGACGCCGAGGCGCGCGAGGTGTTGACGTGGTACGTTCGCAAAGGCGTGAAGTTCTGTTGGGGCGCCGACGAGGCGACCGAGTTGACCGAGGCGCAGACGCTCCAGCAATGCAAGATGTACATCGCGGCGGTCCGGCTGGCGGCGGACTTCGGTTGCGACGCCATCGGCATCCAATACCAGCAAGGCTTGAAGGACCTCGCGCCGGCCAGCGACCTCGTCGAAGGCACGCTCAACAACGTGGACCGCCCGCCGGTGAAATGTGCCCAGACCGGCAAAGTGCTGTTCGACGGCGAGGCGTTGCCGCACTTCAACGAAGTCGATGAATGCGCCGGCCTCGACAGCCTCGTGACCTACCAGCTCTGGCGCGAACTCGGGTTTGCCCCGGAAAACACGCTCCACGATGTGCGCTGGGCCGATTGGGACCAGTCCAAGACCACCGACGAGTACGTCTGGGTCCTCGAGATCTCCGGCGCCGTGCCGCCGGCCCACCTGATCGGCGGCTGGAAGGGCGTGACCAGCGAGCGCCAGCCGGCGATGTACTTCCGGCTCGGCGGCGGCACGGTCAAGGGCATCAGCAAACCGGGCTGGATCGTCTGGAGCCGCGTGTTCGTGATGGACGGCAAGTTGCATTGCGACCTCGGCGTGGCGGAAGTCATCAGCCTGCCACAGGCCGAGACCGAGCGCCGCTGGCGCGAGACCACACCGCAGTGGCCGATCATGCACGCGGTCCTCAAAGGCATCTCGCGCGACCAGATGATGGCTCGGCACAAGTCGAACCACATCCAAGTCGTCTATGCGCCGAACGAAAAGCAGGCGCACCGTGCCTGCCGGATCAAGGCCGCCGCGCTCGCCGAGTTGGGCCTCGAAGTCCATCTCTGCGGCGATGTGAAGCTCGCATAAGAGCCTAGCTGGCGCGCGGCTGTCCTCAGCCGCAGCGACTCCGCGCGCGAGCAAAGCCAGGAAGGCGTCCGACGCTCTCTTCGAGGGGAGGGCCGCTGCGACCGGAGACCGGTCGCGGTCCGGAATTCCCGCCACGCGCCCAATTGGCCAGCGCGCGGCTGTCCTCAGCCGCAGCGACTCCGCACGCGAGCAAAGCCAGGAAGGCGTCCGACGCTCTCTTCGCGGGGAGGGCGGCGGCGACCGGAGACCGGTCGCGGTCCGCAATTCGCGCCGCGCGCAAAGCCAACGGCTCAACGCGCGACCGCGCGCAAGGCATCCGCGAGCCGGTCGAGTTCAGCCGGTTGGTGCTCGCTCGAAATCGCGAAGCGGAAGAATCCATCCGCCGGCCCACCGGGATAGCGGATGTGCGTTGGATAAACGCCCCGCGCCAGCAAGGCGCGGCGCAAGCGCGCGTTGGCCGCCGGTTCGGGAAGCGCCAGACCGATCATCGGCGCGGCGTTGTCCGGCACCGCGAAACCGGCCGCGCGGGCCGCGGTTTTGACTTGTGCGGTGTTGGTCCGCAGACGGTCACGCATGGCTTGGTCGTTGGCGATGAGTTCGCCCGCGGCCAGCGCCGCCGCCGCCGCCGGCAAAGGCATCGGCGTGCTGGCCCCGAACCAGCGGCTGCCCGCGACGATCCGGTCGATCAGCGCGCGGTTGCCCAGCACGAATCCGCCGAACGAGCCAAACGCCTTGCTGAGCGTGCCGGTCACGAGGACTCGCGGGTCGCGAACGCCGCCTTCTTCGAGCGTGCCGCGGCCTTGATTTCCCAGCGTACCGACGCCATGCGCGTCGTCCACGAGCAGCCGGCCGGCTTTCGGCAGAACCTCCAGGTACGCCGGCAGCGGCGCGAGCGAGCCGTCATGGCTGAATACACCGTCGGTCATGACCAGCGGCTTTGCGCGCGCCGGCAATCGCCGCAACCGCCGTCGCAGATCGTCCGGATCGCGATGCCGGAATTCGGCGACGGGGAAGTCCAGTTCGGCCGCGGCGTCGCGCAAGCTGGCGTGGGCGCGGGCGTCGAGGAAGGCGTGGGTCACGTCGCCAGCCAGGACGCGGGCGACGATGGGATTGGTGGCGTAGCCGGAATCGACCAGCAGCGCGCGCTCGGCGCGGAAGAAGCGCGCGAGCCAGGTCTCCAGTTCAGCGAAGAGCGGGTGGTTGCCGGTGGTGAGCCGCGACGCCGCGACGCCGAAGCCCTGTTTTTCCAACGCTTCGCGCGCTGCTGCGATCACCCGCGGATGTCGGCTGAGCCGGAAATAATCGCACCCGCCAAAATAGACCCAGCGCCGGCCTCGCCACTCGACCCGCGTCAGATCGACCTGCCGGAGCCGCTCGGGGAAACCGTTCATGCAAAGGCCAGGCCCGCGCCGCGACCGACGCTTTGAATGTGCTGGCGGGCTTCGTCGTATTCGGCGGCGGTGCTCAAGTGCTCGAGCATGAGCGGCGGTTGGTGCGGCAGTTCGGCGAGGCGGCGCAGGTAGGTCGCGTAGTCGAGTTGGCCACGACCGGGGACGACTTCGCGGAAATGCACGTTCATCTCGACTTCCCAGGCGAGGTCTTTGGCGTGGCAACTGACGATCCAGCGGCCAAGCTTGTCGAAGCATTCGTTGAGCAGGTCGGTGTTGCGGTAAAAGAGACGGGGGGAATTGACCAAGGTGCAGGGAGCGAGGTGCACGCCGAAGGCTGGGCGGTCGACCGCCTTGAGCATCCGCAGGCAGGAGCCCGCGCTGTCCGGCAAGGCCCAGCCCATCATTTCGTAACAGAACTTGGCGCGCTTGGGCTTCACGGCGTCGATGATCTTGCGCGCGTTCTCGACCGCGGCGTCGAAAAAGCGCGGCGACAAGTTGTCGGGGTGCGGGCCGTACCAGATCGTCTCGTTGAAGGAGCCGGCGATGTCCACGCAGCAGCGCGCGCCGACCTCGTCCGCGAGCGCCAGGCCGTCGGTCACGGTCTTGAGGTGTTCGCTGCGTTTGTCGGCTTTGGCGTCGAGCAGGTTCACCCAACGCCCGACCTCGGAGAGGACGACGCCGTGCCGGGCGAACGCTTCGCGGGTGGCTTGGATCGCGGCGGCGTCTTGCAAGGAAACGTTGGGGCAATACGCAGCGGCGTAGCCGAGGTCGCGGTGCGCTTTGGCGAGGGCGTCGGGATCGGCGGGCGCGTTGAACAGCGGCCCGCCGAGGCGGATCGGCAGCGTGGGGCGCCGGCTTTGCGCGGCCGACGCGAGGAAGCCAGGCGCGGCGCCCGCGGCGGTGGCGAAAAGGCCGGCGTGGAACGAGCGGCCCAGAAACGAGCGGCGGGAAAGGTTTTGCATGGGCCGGAGTTTAGCGGCCTGCCGGGATTCTTCCACGCTGAAGTGAGGTTCGCCGCGGCTCTGCACTTTCGGTCGCTTTTGCTGTTGAAACGCCGGGCGGTTTCCGAAATCTTCGTCGCGAACGACGGCTAATTTTATGAAATACACTTGGTCTTGGCTGGCGCTTTCGGGCTTGCTCGCGGTTGGCGCGCAGGCGGCTGACGCGGAGGCGCTGAAGGATTCCAACCAGAAGTTCAGTTACGGGCTCGGCATGAGCCTGGGCGCCAATCTCAAACGGTCGGGCGTGGACCCGGCCCAGGTGGACTTCGGCCTTTTGGAAAAAGGCATGAAGGACGCCTCCGGAGGCAAAACCCTGCTCACCGAAATGGAGGCGCGCGGGGCGATCATGGCGTTCCAAACCGAGGCGCGCAAAAAACTCGCGGAAAAGAACAAGAAAGAAGCGGAGGAATTCCTGGCCGCCAACAAGAGCAAGCCGGGGGTGGTGACCACCGCGAGCGGCCTCCAGTACAAGATCCTGACCGAAGGGCAGGGGGAGTCGCCCAAGGCCACGGATAACGTGACCGTGCACTACAAAGGCACGCTCCTGGACGGCACGGAATTCGACAATTCCTACAAGCGCAACCAGCCGGCGAGCTTCGGCGTGGGCCAAGTCATCAAAGGTTGGACCGAGGCGCTGCAACTCATGAAGCCCGGCGCCAAATGGGAACTGTACATCCCGCCCGACCTGGCTTACGGCGAGGCGGGGCGGCCCGGCATTCCGCCCAATTCGTTGCTGACTTTCGAGGTTGAACTGATCTCGGTCCAGACCGCGACGCCCGCGGCGGCCCCCGCGCAGCCAGTCACCAGCGACATCATCAAAGTGCCGTCGAAGGAGGAGCTCGAAAAGGGCGCGAAGATCGAGGTGATCAAGGCTTCCGATCTCGAGAAACTCAAAGAGCAGGAAAAAGCGAAAGCGAAGCCGCAGCAGAAATAGCCGCTTTTCCGAACCGTGTTTTCCCCAGGCCGCCCGCCAGGCGGCCTGTTTCGTTTTTAGAAACCTGCGTTGGCAGAACTGAGCTTGTGGGGTCCGGCTGTTTTCGCGGCATGATGGGGCTAACCCGCCGCCGGTTCTTGTTGAGTGAGGCAGTGGAGTGAGCCGAATCCGAGCACCAAGTCCACGGCGTGAATGCCCACGACCGGTCGGTCGCGGAACAGTTCGCCCAGGATGCCGAGCGCCACGCGGTCGTTCGGGTCGTTGAAGGTGGGAACGATCACGGCCGCGTTGGCGATGTAGAAATTCGCGTAGCTGGCCGGCAGGCGATAGTCCTCGAAGTAGAGCGGGGCGGGCATCGGCAGCGGAACCACCTCCGGTTTCGAACCGTCCTCGAGCCGGAGGTCTTGGACGCGTTCCCAGTTCTCGGCGAGCGACCGGTAGTTGGGGTCGCGCCGGTCGGTCTCCCGGATGAGCACCAAGGTCCGCGGATTCACGAACCGGCAGATGTCGTCGATGTGGCCATGCGTGTCGTCGCCGACCGGTCCGGCGGCGAGCCAAAGCACGTTTTTCACGCCCAAATAGCGTTGGAAGGTGGCGTCGTAATCGGCGCGGCTCAGGCCGGGGTTGCGCACTTGGACCGCCGGATCGAGGTAGCACTCCTCGGTCGTCAAAAGCGTGCCGCGGCCGTTGACCTCGATCCCGCCGCCTTCGATCACGAACGGCCGGCCGTGGCATTCCGCGTGAAAGAGCGGCCGGTCGAGAACGCGCGCGGCCGTTTCCGGCACTTTGCGGTCTTTCTGCCAGTCGGCGTACTTGGCCCAGGCGTTGAAGTGGCAGTGGACGATCGCCAACTCCGCCTGGCGCCCTTTGCCGCGGCGGACGCAAATCGGGCCGCTGTCGCGGGTCCAACCGCGATTGGTCGGGTGCACGATGAATTCGACGCGGCTCGAATCCGCGCCGGCACGAGCCAGGTAACTGCGCGCCTGTTTCTCGCTGGCCCGGTGGTTGACCAGCAGCCGCACCGTTTCGCCGGGCGCGATTTTGCGCACCATTTCGCCGTACACCCAGCGGATGGTGTCCAGCTTGCCCGGCCAATCCGTCTCGTTGTGAGGCCAGCCGAGCCAGGTGGCGGCGTGGGGCTCCCATTCGGCGGGCATGGCGAATCCCCGTTCGGCGGGCGTGCGCGCGGAGGTGTCGATCGGTTTCGGCATAGCGAGTCGGCGGGAGGGTAGCGGCTCGCCGCAAGTTGTCCATGCCCGTCACCGCCTGGCCGGTGCTGTCGCCGTTCCAACGCCGGGCCTGGGTTTGTAATTGAGCCGCCCCGCCGCTTCGGGCAAGGTCCACGCCTAAACAACCCGAACGTGTATGCCTGAAAATCAAACCGGAAAAGGTCGCGGCTGTTTCTTTTACGGCTGCCTCAGCGTGGTGGTCTTGGGCTTGGTTTGTGTTACAGCCGGGTATTTCGGTCTGCGGTACTGGATCAACAGCAACATCGAGCAGTACACGGTCACATCCCCAATGCCGATCGAAAAGG
>JAKCAB010000889.1 GCA_021839785.1 bacterium
CGCGCGTTCGGGCAATTCGCGCGCGTCCACCACCGAGTCCTGCAAGCAGCCGGTCGCACGCACCACCGGCACCGCGCCGTAGCGGAGGCTGTACATCTGGTTCAGGCCGCACGGCTCGAAGCGCGACGGCATCAGGTAAAAGTCGCATCCGGCTTCGATCCGGTGCGCCAGCGCGGAGTCATAGCCGATTTGCGCCGCCACCTTCCGCGGGTAACGGCTCGCCAGATAGCGGAACGCCGTCTCGAAGTCCGGCCGGCCGGTCCCCAACAACACATATTGGAGGTCGCTGGCGAGCATCTCTTCGAGCGCGCTCAGAATGAGATCCACGCCTTTCTGCGGGTCGATGCGCGTGATGGTGCCGAACAGCGGCACGTCCGCGCGCACCGGCAGGCCGAGTTCCGCCTGCAATTCCGCCTTGCACGCCGCCTTGCCGGCGGGGTCAGCCGCGCTGTACGGGCGGGGCAACTGGGGATTGCGCTCGGTCTGCCACTGCTCGTAATCGACGCCGTTGAGGATGCCGGTCAACACCTGCTGGCGATGGCGCAGCAGGCCGTCCAATCCCTCGCCGTAGGCCGGCGTAAGAATCTCCTTCGCGTAAGTCGGGCTGACGGTGGTCAACGCATCGGAGAAGACCAGGCCGGCCTTGAGCGGGTTGAAGTCGCCAAAGAACTCCGCGGCGTCGGGATGAAAGTAATAGGCTGGCAGATTGGTGAGGCCGTATTTGGCGCCGGCGCAGCGGCCTTGCGGCGCGAGATTGTGCACGGTGAGCACCGTCTTTGGCGGGTGCATCCAGCCGTCGTTCCATGATTGGTGGCGGACCAACAGCGGCACCACGCCGCCATGCCAGTCATGGACGTGCACGATCTCGGGTTTCCACGGCAGGTAACGCGCGAGGTTTACCACCGCCTTGGAGAAAAAAACGTACCGCTCCGTGTTGTCCCAATACTCGGCCTTCGACGCAGGATCCACATAGAGCCCGGCGCGATCGTAAAACACCGGCGCGTCCACGAAATAGATCGTCAGGTTCGGCTCCGGTTCGGCCACGGCCACGTCGGCATGGACGACGGCGTTGCTCAACGGCAGATCGAGCGACCAGTCAAACGGCTTGAGGCGCTTCGCGTACTGGGCCGGGATGCCGCGATGGAGCGGGGTCACGATGCCAACGCGATGCCCGGCGCGGGCCAGGTATTTGCCGAGCGCCGCCGTCATGTCGGCCAGGCCGCCGGTCTTCGAGTACGGTTCGACTTCACTGCTGGCCAGGAGGAGACGCATGTGCGAGGAGCCGCCGTTGCCAGCCGGTTGGACGATCCGCTTTGGCGACCGGGCGCTCCGCGGTGGCTGACTCTGCCCTGCCCGGCTGCGCGTCTGGGTAGTCATGGCACGCGGGTCAGGCGGGAATCCGATCCGCGCGCAAGTAAGGCCGCAACGGCTCGGGGATCGCCACGCTGCCGTCGGCCTGCTGGTAGGTTTCGATGAGCGCCACGAACAACCGCGCCAGCGCCGTGCCGCTGCCGTTCAAGAGGTGCGGAAAAACGTTTTGCCCATCGGCCTCGCGTTTGAACCGCAGGTTCATCCGGCGCACCTGGAAATCCTCGCAATTTGATACGCTCGACACCTCCAGGTAACTCCCCTGCCCCGGCGCCCAGACCTCGAGGTCGTAAGTCTTGGCGCTGGCGAAGCCCATGTCGCCCGTGCAGAGCAGCACCACCCGATAGTGGAGCCCTAGCAACTGGAGCACCTTTTCCGCGTTGGCCAGCATCTTCTCGTGTTCCGCGTAGCCGTCCTCGGGCTTGACGATCTTAATCAACTCGACCTTGTCGAATTGGTGCACGCGGATCATGCCGCGCGTGCCCACGCCCGCGGCGCCCGCCTCGGCCCGAAAGCACGGCGAGTAGGCCACGTAGTAAAGCGGGAGCTGCGCCTCCTTGAGGAGCTCCTCGCGATGAATGTTCGCCACCGGTGCCTCGGCGGTGGGCAGGAGGTAAAGCTTGCCGAGCGTCGAACCGTCCAGCCCTTCCTGCACGGCGTAAGCCTGGTCCTCAAACTTCGGGAACTGGCCCACGCCGGTCATCACGTCGCGGCCCACGATAAACGGCGGCGAAACCTCGGTGTAGCCGTGCTCGTGAACGTGGAGGTCCAGCAGAAACTGAATCAACGCGCGCTCCAGCCGCGCGCCCCAACCGGTGTAAAGCAGAAAGCCGCTGCCGGACAATTTCGCGCCACGCTTGAAATCCACCAGGCCCAGCTTCTCGCACAACTGGTCGTGCGCCAGCGGTGCGAAGGCGAACTGCGGCTTCGCGCCCCAGGCCCGCACCTCGGGATTGTCCGCCGCGCTCGCGCCGGCCGGCACGGAGGCGTGCGGCAGATTCGGCAGGCGGATCAAAATCGCGTCTCGCTTCGCTTCGACTTCCGCCACCTGCTTGTCCAGCGCGGCGATCTGATCGCCAAGCTGGCGGGTCTCGGCCTTCTTGGCTTCGGCCTCGGCGAGCTTCTTCTGGCCCATCAGCGAGCCGATCTCTTTGGACACCCGGTTGCGCGTGCTCTTGAGCGATTCGGTTTCGGCGAGCAAGCGCCGGCGCTCCTCGTCGAGCGCGAGCAAGGCGTCCACCTTCGCCTCGTCGCCCGCGCCACGCGACGCGAGCCGGGCGCGCACCAAGTCCGGCTGGTCGCGGATCAATTTGATGTCCAGCATCGGGAGAGTATGCGGAGAGCCTGCCGGAACCGGCAAGGCGGAAGCCGCAACCCGCCGCGCCCGGCTGCGCAACCGCGACTCAACCAAGAAAATGGCCGGCCCACCGCCGCGAGTATTGCCCGCGCGGCGCCGCCAACGCCAACGTCCGCCAGGCTTGAAGTCGCCGTCGCTTGTGTCCACACTCGACGCCATGAACACACCGGATTCCCCTGCCCTCTCGCGTCGCGCTTTCCTCAAATCCGCCACCGCCGCTTCGGCCGCGCTGGCCCTGCCCACTGTAATCCCGGCCTCGGTGCTGGGCGCCAACGCCCCGAGCAAACGCATTCAGGTCGGTTGCATCGGCGTCGGCCCGCAAGGCCGCGGCGACATGGGCAACTTCCTGGCCCAGCGCGATTGCCGCGTGCTGGCGCTCTGCGACGTTTCGAAGCGCAACCTCGACGAAGCCGTCAAGATGGCGAACGCCGCCTACCAGGATAACGGCGTAGTGATCTTGCACGACTACCGCCAGCTCCTGGCGCGAAAGGACATCGACGCGGTGTTGATCGCCACACCCGACCATTGGCACGTGCCGATCGCGCTGGCTGCCGCCCGCGCCGGCAAGGACATGTACCTCGAAAAGCCGATGGGCCTGTCCGTCCAGGAAGACCAGATGCTCCGCAAGGCCTGCCAGCGGAAGAAAGTTATTTTCCAATTCGGCACCCAGCAGCGTTCGAGCCAGCAATTCCGGCTCGGCTGTGAACTGGTTCGCAACGGCCGCATCGGCAAGCTCAAGCACATCGACGTCTGGTCCGCCGCCAGCAAACCCGGCGGTTCGACGGCGCCCATCGCCGCGCCGACCGACCTCGATTACGAATTCTGGCTCGGTCCCGCGCCGGAAACGCCTTACACGCTTGGCAAGGCTTACGATGAAGGCGGCGCCTGGAAGACTTGGTGGTACAATTACGATTACGCTCTCGGTTTCGTCGCCGGCTGGGGCGTGCACCCGCTCGACATCGCGTACTGGGGCCACCCGGATATGATGAAAGGCGTGCTCGAAGTCTCCGGTCCGGGCGAATTCCCGAAGGAAGGCGCCTGCAATACCTCCGTTGCCTGGGACCTGAATTTCCAGTTTGCCGACGGCGTGACGATGCGTTACCGCGGCACTAACAACGGCGCCGCGCGGTCGTCGTTGAACGACTTCAGCGACTGGGAAAAGCAGTACAGCCACATCGTGGACCACGGCACCGCGTTCGTGGGCACCGACGGCTGGGTGCTGGTGGACCGCACTCAGATTCGCACGTCGCCGGAGAATCTAGTCGAGGCGAAGTTTGGGGCGAACGACGTGCAGCTCATCAAAAGCTCGAACCACGCCCGCAACTTCCTCGACTCGGTGAAAAGCCGGCAGCCCGCGATCTGCCCAATCGAAGACGCCGTGCAGGCGGACATCCTTTGCCACATCAGCGACATCGCCACGCGCCTGAACCGCAAGCTCAAGTGGGACGGCGCCAAGGAACATTTTGTGGGCGACGCCGAGGCCAACCAGCGTCTCAAGCTGCGCAAACAGCGGGCCAAGTGGGCGATCAAGTAGCCGGCGCGCGGCTGTCTCAGCCGCAGCGGTTCCACTCGCGAGCAAAGCCGAGAAGACACCCAACGCTCCTTTCGTGGGCAAGGCCGCTGCGACCGGAGACCGGTCGCGGTCCGGAATTCATGCCGCGCGCCCAATCGGCCGACGCGCGGCTGTCCTCTGTCGCAGCCAACCAGTCGCTCGAACGCCTGGGCGTTCCCCGCCGCCTGACGCCGTCAAGCCCGACAACCCCAAGCGCGGCGGCGACGCGGTCAGTTGCCAGGCGGTTTGGCTTGCCGGGCAGCCTCCTCTTCGAGGAACTCCACCACGTCCTTGAACTTCGCGGCGTTCGCGGGGTTGGCCTCGATGAGTTCGCGGTGGGCGGTGAGACACAGCCAGGTGGTGGCCGTTTTGCCCGCGGACGCCACGTCCAATTCCTCGAAATGCACGCCGGCCTGGTCCACCGTCGCGAGGTCGAAGCGCTCCAACACACCGAGCGAGTCCAGTTGATGGCGCACAAGTTCGCCGGCGTTCATCAGGCAGACGCCGCCCGGAGCCGCGGCCTTGCGGACACCTTTCCAAATGAACAGCAGCACTCCGATGAACGTGCTGTCCACCGACGGGCACGCGACCAGGTCCACCACGAAATGGTAATGGCCGGTGGCGAGCAGGCGCTCGGCGGAGTCGTGCAACAGGTTCGAGAGATCCAGCGACGGCTTGCCGGCCACGCGGTAACACGCGGCGTCGCCGGAGGTCGCAAACGAAAGTCGTGCCGGAAATGTGGCCATGTTCGGTCTGCTCTTTGGGCTGGGACAAAATGGCGGCCGGGTGCGGCGGCGTCAAGGAGTCCGCGCCTCCGGGCCGGCGCGCGGCTGTCCTCAGCCGCAGCGGCTCCGCACGCGAGCAAAGCCGGGGAAATGCCCCACGCTCTTTGCAGGCAAGGCCGCGGCGACCGGAGACCGGTCGCGGTCCGAGATTTACGCCGCGCCCAGGCCCGGTCAGGCAACGGCCGCCGGACGCCAGTCGAGCAGCCGCAGTTGCACCCGGCGATGACCGCGAAATTCGTTCACCAGCGGCACCACCGCGAGGTCGAACCGGCCTTCGGGCCAGGGTTTGTCTCCGCCGCCCCACCAAACGACCTCGACCGCGGCCGCGTCCTGGCCCACCCAGAACTTCACGTGCTGCTGCCCGTGGCCGACGCGCTGGGGCGGGCGACGATGACTCAGTCCCGGCACCACCACTTGAATGACCGGGTTGCCCTGGCCGAATGGCTGGAGGCGGTTCAGTTCGGCGAGCGAATCTTCCGTGAGCTGGCTGAGATTCACCGTGGCGTCGAGCCGCAAGGCGGGTCGCAGTTGGTCGGGCCGGAGCGCGTGGCGGGCGAGTTCGTTCAGGCGGGCGCGCAAGGCTGGCACGTTCTCCGGTCGCACAGTCAGCCCCGCGGCCATCGCGTGACCGCCGTGCCGTAGCAACAGGTCGTCGCATTCGCGCAAGGCCGCGGCCAGATCGAAGCCTTCGATGCTCCGGCCCGAACCGCGCCATTCGTGGCCGTCGCCGCCGAGAATCAGCGTCGGCCGGTAAAACTCCTGCAAGACCCGCGAGGCCACGATGCCCACCACGCCGACGTGCCACAAGAGCTGGCCTTCCACGATCACGAAATCGTGGGCCGGATCGAACCGCGCCCGCAGCGCGCCGATGACTTCGTCGGCGATGCCGCGCTCGAGGTTCTGGCGTTCCGCGTTGCGGGCGTCGAGCGCGTGGGCAAGCGCCTCGGCGCGGGCCATATCCTCGGCCATCAAAAGCTCCAGCGCCTCGGTGGCGTCCTCGAGCCGGCCAGCAGCGTTGAGACGCGGCGCAAGTTGAAATCCGACTTCCCAGGGCCGGATGTCGCCCTTCACGGCGGCAACCTCCGCCAGCGCGCGGATGCCGGGTCGCGCCCGGCCGTTCAAGCGCTCCAAACCGGCGGTAACCATCAGTCGATTCTCGCCCGTCAAGGGCACGAGGTCGGCGATCGTGCCCAGCGCCACCAAGTCGAGCAGCGGCTTCAAATCGAAGTGTCCGGCGGCTTCCCGGCTTTGCGCGCGGCCGTGGCGCACCAAGCCGTGGGCGAGTTT
>JAKCAB010000367.1 GCA_021839785.1 bacterium
CCGCGCCAATGCAGGCCCCCCGCCCTGACCCCGCCTGGCACTGGGAGTCCGCCATCCGCGCCGAGGACAACGGCAGCGTGAAGGCGCCCTTCAGCGACGGTGGCGGCACGCGCGAGGAGGAATTTGGCTTCATCAAACCCGCGAAGCTGGAGGCCTACCCCGCGCCGCCGGTCCGGTTCTTCAAGGAACTGCCCGCCCGGACCGTCACCCACCGCGACGATGGCACGGCCATCTTTGATCTCGGCCAGAATTTCGCCGGTGTAGTACGCCTCAAGGTGCGCGGCCCGGCGGGGAGGCGAATCCAGCTCCGCCACGGCGAGATGCTTCATCCCGACGGCCGGCTCATGACCGAGAATCTCCGCAAGGCGCGGGCCACCGACGTGTACGTCTTGCGCGGCGATCCGGACGGCGAGACTTACGTTCCGCGCTTCACCTTCCACGGTTTCCGCTACGTGGAAGTCAGCGGCTTTCCCGGCAAGCCGGGCCTGGATGCAATCACCGGCATCGTGCTGCAATCCGATACGCCAGCGACCAGCAGTTTCTCCTGTTCGGACCCGATGGTGAACCAGCTTTTCAAGAACGTGGTCTGGACGCAGCGCGCGAACTTCATCGAATTGCCCACCGACTGCCCGCAACGCGACGAGCGCTTCGGCTGGATGGGCGACGCGCAGATTTATGCGCGCACCGCCACTTACAACGCCGACGTCGCGGCATTCTTCACCAAATGGCTGCGCGAGGTGGAGGAAGCGCAATTGCCCAGCGGCGCGTTTCCCGATTACTGCCCGTGGCCGTTCCAGCACGGCAAGGCCTTCGCCACCGCGTGGACCGACGCCGGCATCATCGTGCCGTGGACGGTGTGGAAGGCCTACGGCGACACGCGCGTGCTCGAACAGCATTGGCCGTCTCTGACGCGCTTCATGGAATGGCGCAAAGCCAGCGCGAAGGATTTCCTCGGCGTGCAATTGCCGGACGCGAACACGTGGGGCGACTGGCTCAACCAGAACGAATCGACGCCGATCGACTACCTCGACACCGCGTATTTCGCTTACACGGCGAGTCTCATGAGCGAAATGGCCGCCGCGCTGGACCGCGACACTGAAGCTGCGGCGTACCGTGAGTTGTTTGGCCGCATCCAAGCCGCATTTGCGAAGAAGTATCTTGGCCCGGACGGCGCGTTGAGCGTGGACACGCAAACGGCTTACGCGCTCGCGCTGTACGTTGGCTTGGTGCCGGAGAACCTCCGCGCCGCGGCTGGCCAGCGTCTCGCGCAGAAGATCCGCGATCACGACACACGCATGGCAACGGGGTTCTTGGGCACGCGCCCGTTGCTGCCGGCACTTTCCGGCGTGGGCCAGAACGATCTCGCCGTGCGCCTGCTGCAAAGCCGGCGGTTTCCGTCCTGGGGCTACGAAGTCGAGAACGGCGCCACCACGATTTGGGAGCGTTGGGACAGCTTCACCAAGGAGCACGGTTTCAACGGCACGGCGGGCAACCAGAACGCCAGCATGAACAGCTTCGCGCATTACTCGTTCGGTGCGGTGTGCGAGTGGATGTTCCGCACGCTAGCCGGCATCGACACGGATGGCGCCGGCTACCAGCGCATTGTGATCCGGCCCTCGCCGCCCACGCCGGGCAGCAACCCGGAGAACCCCACGATCTCGTGGGTCCACGCGCGGTACGACTCTCTGCACGGCCGCATCGTCAGCCGCTGGCGGGTGGAGGACGGCCGGTTCGAATTGGCGGTTACCATTCCGGCCAACACCACCGGCACGGTTTACCTGCCCGCGGCGGACGCGAAGTCCGTGACGGAGAGCGGCCGGCAGTTGAAAAAGGCGAAAGGCGCGAAGGTCCTCGGCCGTCAAGGCGATCGGCTGATGATCGGCATCGGATCGGGAACTTATCGATTTGCCGCGCCGCTGGCCCGGTGATGGGCGTGGCTGGCCGAGCCGGCTTCACGGATCTTGGGACAGGATCACGGCGCTGTACGGGCCGAGCCCGAGAGAGCCCTGGCAGGGCATGCCGTCGCGACCGACTTCCTCGGCCCGCGCGTCGTAGCTGCCCCAGTTGTTGTAGTCGGCGCTGTAGCCGTTCCAATCGCTGTTGAAGCGCACCCGCCACAGGCCCGGTCGCGGGAGGCCGATGCGGTAATCCGCGTAGCCGCGGTTGGCGAAGTTGAGCAACACCACCACGTCGTCGCCCGGCCCGCCTTGCTCCCAACGGTGGAAGGCAATCACCTTGTCCGCCGGGTTCACGTGATGCACGTGGACGTGCTGCCCGCGCAGCCCGCGGGTGTGGTTGAACCAGTTTCGCCGCAGCCGCATCAGGTCGGTGTAGAGCTGCCGGATGCCCTGGTAGGTTTGCGCCTTTGACCAATCCAGCGGGTCATCGTCGCGGAAGTACTCGTCTTCGAGAAACTCCTGGCCCTGGAAGATCATCGGGATGCCCGGCGCGGTAAAAACGAGCGCCGCGCCCAAGGTGGAGCGCTTCCGCGAAAAGTAGCTGCCCGCGTTGCCGGGCCAGATCTCGGACGGAATCCGCAGGTGTCCGTTGGCGTCTTCGTCGTGCGACTCGGTGTAAATGACGCGCCGGAACGCATCGGCGCCATTGCGGTTTTCAATGGCGCGTCGAACCGCGGCCATATCGCGGTCGGAGTCGTTCTGCGCGAGCAACGCGTCGCGCACCGGATGGACGAACTCGGCGTCCCACTGCGAACCGAAGCCCGCCCCGCCGCCGCCGGTCTCCTGGGTGATCCATTCGTTGTTCCGCAGATCTTCGGCGATGGTGATCTTCCAAGGCTGGGAGGCGGCGACCTCGTTGTTGAGCCACTGCAGGAGCGACCAGCCGTCCGGAATGTCGTTCCAGCCATCGTTGTTGTTCCCGTAAATGTTCCGGATGTACGCCGTCGCGTCGAAGCGCAGGCCGTCCACGCGGAACTTGTGGAGCCATTGAAGCGCGTTGTCGCGCAGGAATTGCCGCACCTCCGGCCGGCCGTAATCGGGGCGGGTGTCGCCCCAAGGCGTCCGGGCGCGGTCGCCGCCGTAAAAGTAGATGCCGCCATCGTGGCCTGGCTCCGACCAGCCATCGAAGCGCCAGAGGTCGAGGTCGCCGGGGCCGAAGTGGTTGTAAACCACGTCCATGATGACGGCGATGCCGTGTTGGTGGGCGGCCTTTACGAAATTCTGCAGGCCCTGTGGCCCGCCGAGCGAGGTCTCGACGGCGAATGGGTGCGACGGGTTGTAGCCCCAGGAATAGCTCATCGGGAATTCGAGGACGGGCATGATCTCGACGGCGTTGACGCCGAGGTCGCGCAGGTACGGAAGTTTGAGGATTACGTCGGCGAAGGTTCCCGGCCCTGGCGTGGGCAGGTCGTTGAAGGTGCCCACGTGCATTTCATAGACCACCAGCTCGTTCCAGGGTGGCATGGTGAATTGGTCGCCGGTCCAGTCGAAGTCGCGATCATGAATGACCGCGTTGCCGGTCGAGCCGGTGACTTCGCGCGCGTAAGGGTTGGTTTTCCAAAGCAAATCGGCATTGCGGCGAATCACGAGCTTGTACTGGTCACCCACCTTCGGCCCGCGGAGGTCGGCCGACCAGCAGCCGTTGCCCTCGTTGGCGAGGGGATTGGCCGTGGTGGACCAGGCGTTGAAGGTGCCCGCGACTGCGACGGCGTCGGCGAACGGTGCCCAGACCCGAAACGCCGCGCCATCTTCAAGCAGGATGCTGCCCATGCCCGGGTGCGCAGACGGCCTGGCGGCGGCGGTTCCGGGCAGTGGCGGGGCGGCGGGAGGATTTGCGTTGTGGGTGGCCGGGGTTGTGGTCGGTCTTTTCACAGTGGGAACGTACCTCAAACCGCCGGCGGTGCCACCGCCACTTGAGGCCGGCGGCCGGGGAACAGCCGGGGTGCATCGGCCACGGCACGCCCGCGTCCGGGAGAATCTTCACGCCGCGACCGGCTCTGGGTGGGCCGACTCCGACCGCTCCAAAACTTGACACGCCCAGTCGCGCGTCACCGACGGGAAACACTCCAGCAACTCGGCGAGCGGGTAGTCGTCCGCGTTGACCGCAGCGGATCAGGATCCCCTGCTCAAAGCCACGCCGCTGGCGACGGTGGCCAGTCCTCCCTGATTGGCCATTTCCAGCCCTCGCCCTTTACCTCGGCAACATGAATCCGAGCAGGATGCCCACGAGCATCAAGAGCAGGAGCACAACCACGCCGGCCCGGACCCAGCCACTCCAGCGTCCGCGGCTGGCTGCTTTGCGCAGAAAATCGCCCTCCGCAAAGATGCTCTCGAAGGGGCCGGTGGCGGCGTACGAAGTCAACGGCGTCCCGCAATGCCGGCAGAAATGCGTTCCGGGCGGGTTGGTCTGCAGACAGGAAATACAAATCTCCAGCGCATCGTCCGCTGCCGGTTCGGCGCGCGATAGCGGGTCAGTCGTTTTCATAGCGAACACAAAGGTCAGCGACAGGAGCCAGCCGCCGATGGTGCTCTGTCTGTGTCTCCGAGCGAATCGGCAGGCTCCCATTCGCTGGACCGCCGGCTTGAACTTTTTGTGTCAGAAAATCTTCCCCCCGGTCGCAGCCTCCTTCCTGGCCTTGTTCACAAGGAAGACGTAGAGGATGAGGAGCATGATTGGACCGAAAAGGAGTCCGCCAACCAGGAATAAAATCTGGCGGATTTGGTTGAATCCAAGGTCCCAAGCCCACTTGGCACAGATGACTGCACATGACAGGTTGGATACGACGACGATTTCTTTCATTTCGTTTTCTCCTCTTTGCCTTTCAACAGGATTGATCGGCCCAGACTCGCGGTCCAAAGGTCAACTGGCGGTTTGGGCTTCATGGCCTGCACGATTGCCCCGCTTGCCCGCCCGTCGCAAGCCGCTTTTACTTTGGGGGTAGGAAAGGTTGGGTAGATCGTGCCCCCCTGTGGTGGGCTCCAAGTGCTGAGCTGAGCGCCCGTCGCCCTCAATGGCCGGCACCAGATCGGCAAGCCAGATGCCGGGTCGGCGGCTCCCGCTCCGGCCGGTCACGGCTGGGTCCGGCGCTCGCGCAAGGCCGTCTGAATCAAAACGTACTCGCTGACATTCTCCAGCGTCAGCAGGCCGACCAGCCGCGCGTTTGCGATCACCGGCATGAGCGGCACCTCCGTGGCCCGGCCGCGCGCGATCGCGGTCTCCACCAGTTCGTCGGGCGTTGCCGATTCGAAGTTCTGCGTCATCGCCGCGCGCACCGGCGCCGTCGGACCGGTCTTGGTCAACGCTGCCAACAAGCCCCGACGCGTCAGGATGCCCAGCACCGTGCCGTTTTCGACCACGGGGAAGTCTTGCTGCAAGCCGGCCAGGATCAGATCCACCGCGTGCGCCAGGCTGTCTTCCGGTGCCAGCAGGTGAAATTCAGTCATCATCGCCCGCTCGACCGTCGCCCCGCCAAGTGAAGACTTGAACTCGGCCGCGCCCGCTTCCTGCGCCGCACCGATCCACACGAACAACGCCACCAGGACCAGGATCGGATTGCCGAACAACCCCGCGAGCGCGAACAGGAAGGCCATGCCCTGGCCGAGCGTCGCGGCGATGCGCGTCGCCCGCGCGAATCCCAGCCGCAGCGCCAGCAGCGAACGCACCACCCGCCCGCCGTCCATGGGAAAGGCCGGCAGCAGGTTGAAAACGGTCAGGCCCACGTTCACGAAGAGCAGGCGCTCGGCGAAATTGCCCGCGGTGGTCGAAAGGCTTCGGACCGGCTGCCAGGCCTCCGCGAGGCTCAGCCCCAGCGCCAGCAGACCCGCGATGACCACGTTCACCGCCGGGCCGGCCAGGGCGATCCAGAATTCGTGGAGCGGTTCGGTGGGGATGCGTTCCAAGCGGGCCACCCCGCCGATCGGCAGCAAGGTGATGTCCCTGGTTTTCACGCCGTAACGGCGGGCCACCAACGCGTGGCCGAATTCGTGCAGGAGCACGCAAAGGAACAAAGCGAGGAAGAACAACACCCCCTCGATGACCGTGGCGACCGCTCCGCCGCTCATCCATTGGGCCAGGGCAAGGAAGCCCAGCACCAGGACGAACGTGAAGTGGAGGAACACGTCGATGCCGAAAAAGCGACCGATGCGGAACGACCAGCTCATAGATTTACTCCATAACTTTCCTGCGTGCAGCGCGGCTCAGGCCCGACCCGCGGTGGCCAGCTTCGGCGGAACGAGCTTTGCACCCCGTTCCGGAGCGCTGTGCTCGAACCCCGATCCACTCTCACGCCGCGGCCAGCCAGTGTTTCACCCGTTCCCTACCCCTAAGATGCTCCCGGATCGGCCGCTGGCAAGCGCTGTCGCCGGCCTTGGCGAGGCCCGCGCGAACCGT
>JAKCAB010000357.1 GCA_021839785.1 bacterium
CCCAGCACGGGCGCGCGCATCGTCAGGCGATCCAGGTTCCGCGCCCCGGCCGGCGTGGCCTTGTACCGATAAAACACCACGTAACCCAGGATCGCGATGATCGGCAGCGACCACCAATACCCCGAGAAAAAGTGACTGATGCCGACCAGCAACTTCGTCGCCGCCGGCAGTTCCACGCCCTTCATGCCTTCGAAGATGGTGAGGAACTTCGGCAGCATCACGCTCATGAAAAAGATCACGATCACGATGCCCACGCAGCACACCACCGCCGGATAGATCATGGCGGAGATGAACTTCTGCCGCACCTCCGAGAACCGCTCGAAGTGATGCGCCAGCCGGTCCAGCACATCCTGCAACGCGCCGCTTTGTTCGCCGGCGCGGACCATGTTCACGAACAAATCCGTGAAGATGCGCGGCTGGCGCGCCATCGCGTCCGACAGGCTCTTGCCTTCCATCACGTCCTGCTTGAGCTGCTTGCTCACGTCGGGCGGGATGCCCTTCGAGCCGAGGTGCGACATGCTGTTCAACGCGAGCGTGAGCGGCATGCCGGCCCGGAGCAGGTTCGTCAACTGCTGGGCGTACGTGGCGAGCTCGGACAGCTTGGGCCGGCGCCGGCGTTTGAGGAGTTCCTGGAAAGCCTGCGGCAGGAGGCTGCCCCCACGCGGGCGCGCCGCCGCCTCGCGCTGGGCCGCGGCCACCGCGCCCCGCGCCATCTCCACCATCAATGGAAACAGACCGGCTTGCTGGAGCTTGACCACCGCCGCCGGCCGATCCGCTGCGTCGATTTCATCCTGCACCAGTTCTCCGGACCGCCGTCGGGCCTTGTAGGCGAATTTCGGCATACCTCTGAACCGAGACTTACAAAAACCGCACCGTCTCGAAAGTTTCGTGGCAAACCCCAAAAGCGCAAGCGCTTCGCAGCCCCGTCCGGGCCGCCATGCCCGGTGGAGCGCGGAAGTCCATTCCGCTTGCCGTTTGAAGCGCTGGAGTCAATACCGCCGCGAGCCGTCGCGTCAGCCATGCGCCGCCGCTTCGCCGAGCTTCTGCGTCGCCGCCGCGTCAAAGGCGCGGTAGTCACAGGTCAATTCCTCGCCGGCCGCGAGATCACGCAACGCCATCGTCATTACCTCGCCGACCCCCGCGCCCGCCACGCCGGTATTAGGCGCCGTCGAGTGATTCATGAAACACGCGTGATCCCCGCTGAGCACCCAGCCACCATCTTCGACTCGAACGAACCCGAACCAGCGCAGATGCGCCGGCGCCGGCGCCGGCAACGCCGCGAATGCCGCGGGCGAAAACGCCTGGTCGAAGCCCGGCTGAAACCGCCAGACCGGCGTCCCGGCCGGGCCGGCCTCGACGGTGAACAAGCCCAACCCGTGAATGCGACTGGGCGCCACCCGCACGCGGATCAGCATCATGTGCCGCCAAGCTGCCGGACCGTTCCCCGCCGGTCAACCAACGCGAGGGCAGGATGGAAAGCGCGTATGCTTTTCCTTCCCGACGCCCTCGGCTCTTCCTACGCTCCACTCCAAGTCACGCATGAGCAGGGACATCAGAGCCCCGGAGAAAGGCACTGCGGGCGCGGCAACCGGCTTGGGCATGCTGTCAAACCACTCCTTCTCCCCCCAAAAAACCGCGGAGAGCCTGGGCCGACGCCGGATCGCTTTGGAGAAAGACCGCGTCTTCCTTCCGCTTCGTGGAGCGTGAGTGTCCGCGCGGCCAGGCCGGACGCCGCCCCGTTCGACCTCGCCCGCCGTCATCACAGGTAGTGTGGCCGCCGCCAGGGCCAACACCTCGAGCGCCGAGGGATTCGATCTGGCGGGTGGATCGATCGGGGTGTATGCGCCGGACTTCGAAGTGACACTGAAAGCCGAACTCACCCAGACTGGCATCATCCGACTATGGTGGCCGGCAGCGGTGTCGGGGTACCAACTCGAACTCACCACCGCCATGGGCCCCGACGCAGTTTGGCAGGCGGTCGAACCAACACCCGTTGGCCATGAGTACCTCACCGCCCCCGTTCAACCCGCCCGCTTCTTCCGGCTGCGCCGGCCGTAGGGATTCCGAGACCGCGGCACACCACGCCCACCAAATTCCTTGTCGGATTTTCCGTTCGGCGGATGCTACAAGCTGAACGGACATGAACGACGAGGGTCAATTGCTGCGCCGGTTCGCGGAAGCAGGAGACGAAGCCGCCTTCCGTGAGCTCGTGGCTCGCCACCTTGATCTTGTTTATTCGGCGGCGCTCCGACAACTCAACGGCGACACGCACCTGGCCGAGGACGCTGCCCAAACGGTGTTCGCGGACTTGGCCCGCAAGGCGCGTTCGCTGCCTCGCGGCGTGGTGCTGACCGGCTGGCTCTATGAAGCGGCCCGCTTTGCTGCTGCCAAGATGGTCCGCGGCGAGCAGCGCCGCCGGGCACGCGAGCAGGAGGCCGCTACCATGCACGATCCCGCACCCGAATCCACGCCCGACTGGGAGCCACTGCGTCCCGTGCTCGACACCGCAATGGGTGAGTTGAGCGCGACTGACCGCAACGCCGTACTGCTGCGTTTTTTCGAGCGTAAGGATTTTCGCGCCGTCGGCACGGCGCTTGGCCTCAGCGAGGACGCGGCGCAGAAACGGGTGGCGCGGGCGCTGGACAAACTGCGCATAAATCTCAGCCGACATGGGGTAACGTTGTCCGGCCCGGCCTTGGCCGCAGCGACCGCGGCAGGCGCGATTCACTCGGCGCCGGCGGGTCTGGCGATGTCGGTCGCCACGGCATCATTAGCCGGGGCGTCCACCGCCGTCACCGTGGGCTTCGCCGCCAACCTTCTTCAAGCTATGGCTACGACCAAAATCAAGATCATCGCCGCCGCAACCCTCGTGGCGGCGGTCGGGACACCCCTATTCATTCAGCAACAGGCCAACCGAACGCTGCAGGCGGAAAACGTCAGCCTGCGCAGTCAACTGGGTGGACTCAAATCCAATGAGTTGGCTGAGCTTCAGAAACTGCGGGCTGAAAACAAGGCGCTCGTCGAGCGGATGCAGGCCGAAGCGGCGCGACAGCAAGCCGAGCACTTGGATTTGCTGCGCTTGCGTAGTCGAGTCACAAGCCAATCGAGCGCCGAAAACGAGAACCGCCAACTCGAAGCGGACCTGCAAACAGCCACGAATCTGCTCGCCGGAGTAGCCCGACTCGTGCGGACCAACGATTTTGCCCGGACGGACGTTTACTTGCCCCAAAATCTGCGCGACGTGGGAACTGCGACGCTCGACGATGCGGCACAGTCCTCTCTCTATGTGATTGTGAAGAACGACAGTGAAACGCTGCGAAAAATCGCTGATCCCAAGAGCTACTTGTCCTTCGGTGACCTAGAACACTACGCTGAACAAGTTCGCCTGGAACTGCGCAATCTGGCCAGGGTGAAGGTTACATCGCAAGCCGAGTACCTTGATGGAAGCGTCGATCTTACCTGCGAATTGGAGCACAAGGAAGACGTTTGGCAGACCACTGTGCCAAGCATATTGATGTTGCACCTGGTGCCAACGGAGTGCGGTTGGACCCTCGGCTCGTTCTCACCAACGACGATCGTGCTCCGCCCTCCGGTCAAGTGAACCGCATGATACCAGCAACCATGCTGGATCCACGGTCCGGCGGTCGAATCGGCGCGCCAACGGTGACCCAAAGTGCAGAAGCGCACGAAAGAACCAGCGCTGGCCTGCACTTGCAGTCCGCACCCTTCCCATTGGATCCATACCACGCTTCCCTTCCACCAGGCTTTCGCTCACGCCATCTCCAGCACCGCCTGGACGAGTTTGTTGATGCCGGCCTCGGCTTCGGTGATGCGGTTGGCCAGCATGTAGGCCGGCGTGGTCACAATCTTGAGCCGGCGATCCACGACGACGTTGTGCACGGTGCAGTTCACGTGGTGGCCGCCCGCGACCTGGAGGGCCCTGGCCGTGCCGGCGTCGTTGCCGATGGTGAACTCGAGCTTCTCGGCGCCGAACAGCTTCGCCGCAACCGCCGGTGCGAGGCACACGAACCCCAGGGGTTTGCCCAGTTTGTGCGCCTCCTGAAGCACCTTCGCCACCTCCGGATTTACCCCGAAATCGGCCCCGGCCAGGGCAAACGTGCAGAGGTTCTTCGCCGCCCCGAAGCCGCCGGGCAGGATGATCGCGTCCACGTCCGCCGGCTTGAGCTGGCTCAGCGGAACGATGTTGCCGCGGGCGATGCGGGCCGATTCCACCAGCACGTTCCGCGTTTCGTCCGGTGCGGGCTGCTGCGTGAAATGGTTCACCACGTGGTGTTGGGGCACGTCGGGAGCCGCGCAGGTGACCTTGGCGTTGACCCGGTCGAGGGCAAGCAGGGTGAGAACGGACTCGTGAATTTCGGCGCCATCGAAGACGCCACAACCCGAGAGAATGACAGCGACTTTCTTCATGGCGATACGGTAGGAAGCGTCCGCCTTCCGGGCAAGGCAGATGGCATTTGCGGTTGCTGACGGCGGTGCCCGAGGAGGTTACCGCCCCTCCAGGCCGCGCAGGTAAGCCAGGATCAATTCGGGCAGGTTGCGGCTGTAACCTCCTTCCAACAGGCTGACGGTCGGCTGGCCCAAATCGCGCAGCGACTTGCCCAGCCAATGAAAGTCCTCCGCTTCGAGGGCGGCATCGCTGAGCGGGTCGCCCACGTAGGCATCGAAGCCGGCCGACACCGCCACCAGCTTCGGATCGAAACGTTTCAAATCCTCCAGCGCTGCCGCCAATCTCGCCCGGTAATCCGCGCGCGGTGCGCCCGGCGGGACCGGGTAGTTGTGGATGTTTTGATGCGAGCTTTCGCCCGTGCCGGGATAGGCCGGGAACTGGTGGATCGAGAAAAAGGCGCAGCCGGGCTTGAAGCGCAGGATCTCTTCCGTGCCGTTGCCGTGGTGCACGTCGAAGTCGAACACCGCGACCCGCTCGACGCCGCGCTCGCGCGCTTCCAGCGCGGTGATGGCGACGGAGTTCAAGTAGCAGAAACCCATGGCGACTTCGCGCGTGGCGTGGTGGCCCGGTGGGCGCAGCAGGCTGAAAACGCGTTCGCCCTTCAAGGCCAGGTCCAACGCGCGCAGAGCGCCGCCCACGCTGCGTTCCGCGTGCGCGCGGATGTCCGGGTGGGCCGGGGTGTCGGCGTCGAAATCCACGGCCTGGCCCAGCCGCGCCAGGTGGCGACTCGAGTGCGCGCGGAGCAGTTGCGCCTCACTCACCCCCCCCGGCTCCGCCCAGGTGACGGGCAACGAATTCGTGGCTCGCAGTGCCTCCACCGCGCTGGTGATGCGCAACGGGCGCTCCGGGTGGCCCATCTGGTGGTAGGCCGTGCAACGACTGTCCGTAATTACGATCATGTATCATCGGCGGCGCTCAGGCCGCGCGCGCTTGTAACACTCCTTCGCACCCACGCCAAGCCCGCAAGTGTCGGAAACGAATTGCACTGCGATTGCGCCGGTTCCTGGCCGTCGGCGAAGCGAACGCCAGTTCACACCACCCCTCATTTCCCTGATGCCGCGCCGCTGTCGGCGGCCGCGGGCGTCAACTGCTGAAACGGCCATTGCCGCGTCGAGCGGGCCCAGAGCAGGAAGGCCACCCCGCCCAGCGCCAGCGTGGCCACGCCGTAAAGCAGGACCTTGGCGTCGGTCGTGGCGAGCAAGAAAATCCAGCCCCCCATGGCCACGAAGCACGGCAGCGGGTATAGCCACATTTTGTAGGGCCGCGCAAGGTCCGGCCGGTGGCGGCGCAAGAGGATCAACGCGCCGATCTGGCCGATGAACTGGACCCCGATCCGCGTGGTCAGCAGCGCCGCAATCACGGTGTCGAGCGGGAAGAAACTGCACACGATGGCGATGCCGCCGATCGTCAGTAATGCCAGGTGCGGGAAATGCCGCGTGGGATGCAACCGCGCGAAGATGCGGAAGAAACCGCCGTCCAGCGCCGCCGCGTACGGAATGCGCGAGTAGCCGAGCAGCAGGGCGAACACCGAACCGAAGGCCGTCCAGCAAATCAACGCCGTGAAGAGCGCCGCCACCTTGCCGCCGTACAACCTTTCCATGAACACCGACACGATGAACTTCGCCGCCGGCCGCTCGGCCGCGGGCACAAACTCACGCCACGGAATCACACCCACGATGGACAGATTGATCAGCAGGTAAATGACCGCCACGCCGACCAGGCTGAAGAGCACCGACCGCGGGATCGTGCGGCCGGGATGCTTGACCTCGTCGCCGATGTAGCAGACGTCGTAGTAACCGAGATAGTCGTAGATGCCGATCGCCGCCGCCGCGCCCAGACCGTGAAAGAAGCCGAGCGAAAACCGGAAAGCCCCGCCG
>JAKCAB010000479.1 GCA_021839785.1 bacterium
GCGCCCCATCAACAGACGCTTGGCGGCCACCACGTAAGCGTTGCCGGGGCCGAAGATTTTTTGCACCGGCCGGATGGTCTCGGTGCCGAGCGCGAGCGCGGCGATGGCTTGCGCGCCGCCCACCCGGTAAATCTCCGTGGCGCCCGCCAGCCGCGCGGCGTAAAGCAAATTGGGATTGATGGCCCCGCTGGCGTTGCACGGCGTGCACACCACGATCTCCGGGCAGCCGGCCACCCTGGCCAGCACGATGGTCATCAGGGCGGTGGACACCAGCGGCGCCGTGCCGCCGGGCACGTAGATGCCCACCCGGCCGAACGGATCGAATTTCTCGCCCACCTTCCCGCCTTGCGCGTTGCGGGCCGACCAGCCGCGCCGCAGCGATTTCCGGCTGAACCGCTCGATGTTCCGCGCCGCGAGCGCCAAGGTGCGTCGCAATTCCGGCCCGACTTGTACCGCTGCGCTTAGCAGTTCGGCTTGCGTGACCGCCAACTGGTCGGCCGTCAGTTCCGCGCCGTCGAACCGCTTGGTCAACTCGCGCAACGCCGCGTCGCCCTCGCCCGCCACCGCCTCGATAATCGTGCTAGTGCGCTGTTCGATGGTCGGATCGAAGAGGCTGGAGCCGCGCGCGATGGCGTCCAGCGCCTCGGCGAAACCAGCCTCACGATGGCGAATGACGTTCATTTCGCGCCATACTCGCCAAGGTTTCGGTGGAAGTCAAAGGTTCCTTAGCAGAACTCCTAAAGATGAATGTCGCTTCCCGGTGGGGGGCTGTGGCGCTAACCTGCTGGCACCGAACTCCGAAACGGCGGATGCCCGGCGCCGCAGCCTGGCGGCGGCGGGGCCGCGGTCCGCCCAAACCGAAGCAAGATTATGATCAAAACCGCAGTAATCACCGGCGCCGGCAGCGGCGTGGGACGGGCCGTGGCGTTGCGCCTGGCGCGCGACGGCTGGCGCGTGGCGTTGCTCGGCCGGCACGTCGAAACCCTGAACGAAACCGGGGCCCTCGCAGGCGAGTTGGCGGGGCAATTCGCCGTCATTCCCTGCGATATTCGGGATGCCGCCGCGGTGGCGCGCATGGCCGAACGGGTGGCCGCCGAGTTGGGCGACGTGGAGTTGCTCGTGAACGCCGCCGGCACGAACGCCCCGCGCCGCAGCCTCGAAGTCCTGTCCTTGTTCGACTACACCGACATGCTCAACACGAACCTGAATGGCGCCTACTATTGCGTGCAGGCCTTTCTCCCCGGCATGAGACGGCGCGGCTCGGGCACGATCGTGAACATCGTCTCGGACGCCGGCAAACTGGCCAGCCCCAAGGCAGGGCCGGCGTACGTCATGTCCAAGTTCGGCCTCGCGGGCCTGACCCAAAGCATCAACGCCGAAGAGCGCGGCAACGGCGTCCGCGCCTGCGCGATTTTTCCCGGCGACATCGACACGCCCTTGCTCGAAAAGCGGCCGCAGCCGCCCACCGACGAAGCGCGTTCGCGGATGCTCCGCCCGGAGGACGTGGCCGAGTGCGTGCTGCTGTGCGTGAACCTCCCACCGCACGCCATCGTGGAAGAATTGGTGGTCCGCCCGAGGTGAACGGCTGGGAGCGAAGGCTCAATTACCCGGCGCATCGCGCGTGTGCTGGGCCAGGCTGGCCAGCCAGACGGCGACATCGTCGAGTTCGGCCCGCCCGGGCCGCTCCGCCGCGCCGGTCGGATAGTTGTTCAACAGCAGCGCGAAGGCCAGTGGCTCGCCCGCCGCGGTCGTGACGTAGCCGGCCAGCGTGTTGACCAGGCTCAGACTGCCGGTCTTGGCGCGGAGGTTTCCCTCGGCCGGTGTGCCGCGCATCCGGGTGCGCAGCGTGCCGTCCACGCCGGCGATCGGCAGCGCGTCGTGGAACACCTTCGCCTGCGGATGGCGCGCCATGAATTGCAGCAGGCCCACCAGCGCGCGCGGCGTGACGAGGTCGTGGCGCGACAAACCGGAGCCTTCCTCCAGGCGCACCTCGTCGGGCGCCAGCCCCGCCTTTGCCAAAAACGCCGCCAACGCGCGCAAGCCAGCCTGCTCGCTCGTCAGGCCCGGCGTTTCCGCGTCCGCCCCGGCCGCGCCGGCCTGGAACAGCAAAAGTTCCGCATGCAGGTTTTGCGACGGCTTGAGCGTGCGCGCTAGTTCCTCGCTCAATGGCGCGGACATCGTCGCGCCCAGTTCGACCAGGCGGTTCAAATCGAGCGGCGCTGCTTCGCGCTCGGCGGCATTGACCACACGGACGTGGCCTTGGACCGTGATGCCACCGCGTTGCAGCGCCTGCTTCAATTCCTCGCCAAACCACGCCGCCGGCCGGTGGACCGAGATCGACTCCGTTGCGCCTCGCGCCCCCACCGGCAGCGTGCCTTTCACCCAGACCACGTTGCCGTCCAGTGGCCGGTTCACATCGATCCGCCGCGTCCCATTGGTGGCGACGGTCTGGATGAGGTTGCTGACCACGAGGAAGCGCGTGGCTGGAAACAAGAACACCTCGGCGGGCGAACCCACTTTTCCCGCCGGGCGCACGTGCACGTCGATGGCGTTGTCGTTCACGGTAAGGGCGGAGATTTCCGCGCCGTAGTACCAACGCAAATCGTCGTATTCCCACCCGGAGCCGATGGCGGGGCCGCGGAAGTAGCTTTCGTCGGCGACCAGATCGCCGGTCACCTGTTTCACCCCGGCGGCTTTCAACGCGTCCACCAGCGGCGCGAGCGCGCGGTCCCAATCGCCGCCCACCGCGCTGACCGAGAAGCCGGCGTCGCCACGGCCGTAAAGAATCAAGTCTCCTTTCAGCGTCCCGCGCGCGTCCGGCCGGGTCGCGGCGTAAAGGGAGGTGCGCACGCGAAAGTCCGGCCCGAGGCAGTCGAGTGCCAGCGCGGTCGTGAACAACTTGGCGGTCGAGGCCGGCAGGAAAGCCTTGTCGGCATTGGCGCTGAAAAGCGTGCGTCCGGTTTCCAGCGAAACGATGTGGATGCCCCAATACGCGCGCGCGAAGCGCGGCTCCGAAGCGCGCGCCACGAGGCGTTCGCGCAGGCCGGCGAGCGTTTCCGGCGCGGACGTTGGCTCGCCGGCAAAAACCAGCCAGCCCGCGAAGACCCACGCGGTGGCGAACCGAACGCGGTATTTGAATGGCGAAGCACGCATCATGGGCGCGGTGCCCGGCTCGGGCTTGCCCCGTCGCCGCACCGCGGCGGCATGGTTGCCGCGGAGCCGGTTCGGCGCGACAAGAATCCGCTTGGCAGGGCGCGCCCGGCCCGTTGAATGGAGGCCACATGCACCCGCTGGAGCCGCCTGATTCGCATCATGTCCGGGCCGCGTTGGGCTGGCTGGAACTCGACGCTCCGCGCGAGGCCGCCGCCGAATTGGCCCGGCTGTCGTCCGCGGCGGTGGCGCATCCCGACGCGCTCGAAGCCCGCTGGCGGTTGTGCGCCTGCGAACATCGCTGGGCCGACGCCCTGGCGGTGGCGCAGGAACTTCGCGACGCTCTCCCCAACAGCCCGGTGGGGTGGATCGACTTGGCCTTCGCCTTGCACGAGTTGAAACGCACTTCGGAGGCGCACACGCTACTTCAACCGGCCGCCAAACGATTCCCGCGCACGCTTGTCATCCCGTACAATCTCGCCTGCTATTCCTGTCAACTGGGGCACTTGGATGACGCCCGCCGCTGGCTCGAACGGGCGGTGACGTTGCGCGACCGCGACGCCATCCGTCAGATGGCGCTCGCCGATGACGACCTCGAGCCGCTCTGGCCGGAAATCCGGGCGTGGTGAGCCCGCGAGAAACAACCGGCCGGACTTTGCCGGGTCGCGGTGCCCGAAAGCCGAAACCCGAAGTTCGAAGGCCGAAGGAAATCCGAATTTCGAAAATCGAATCACCACGCCGTTGCGCGGCGGTTTCGAATTTCGGCTTTCTTTCGAGTTTCGAACTTCGGGTTTCGGCTTGCTGGCCTTTCGCACCCGCGCTGACTTTTTGCTGGCCGTGGCGGGACGACCTCCCACAATTCCCAACCGGATATTCCAGTTGAAGCCCGTTATGAAAATGAACTCTCACCGTTTCCTCGAACGCGTTCAGGCCGGCGGCTTGACGCTCGCCTGTGCCGTGCTTCCGCTGCTCTGGGTCGGCTGCGCGGAAACCTCGTCCGAGCCTGAAGCAGCCAAGGCTGAGCCGGCGGCCACAGCGCCGACCACCGCTTCGGCTCCGTCAACCCTCGCCCCGCCCCCGGCGCCCGCCCCCGCGCCCAAGCCGCCGGCCTCGCCCGACCAGGAACTGCCGCCGCTCCCGGCCGGCGAGTGGCATCCGTTGTTCGACGGCCATTCGCTCGACGGCTGGACGGTGACCGATTTCGCCGGGCACGGCGACGTGCAGGTCAAAAACGGCGAGATGGTGTTGAACATGGGCGCGATGTTGACCGGCGTAAATCTGGTCAAAACCAACGACGTGCCGACGATGAATTACGAACTGGCCCTCGACGCGATGAAGCTCGAAGGCAGCGATTTCTTTTGCGCGCTGACGTTCCCGGTGGGCGACACCTGTTGCAGCTTCCTGCTCGGCGGCTGGGGTGGCGGCGTGGTGGGCATCTCCAGCATCGACAGCAACGACGCCTCGCTGAACGAGACCACCAAGTACCTGAACTTCGAGATGAACCGCTGGTATCGCGTGCGCGTGCGGGTGACCAAGGCCAAGCTCGAGGCCTGGGTCGGCGCGCTGAAAATGGTGGACGTGCAACTCGAGGGCAAACGCATCACCGTGCGGCCGGGCGAAATCGAGTTGAACCAGCCGTTCGGCATCGCCACCTACCAGACCACCGGGGCGATCAAAGACGTGCAGTGGCGGGCGCTGTGATTGGGTGCCCAACGATGGACCCTGTGACCGCAGACGGGCACCGAGTATCGAAGCGTCAACTGCCGGCGCGCGCAATGGGAAGTGTACTATTCTCGTTGGTTTCATTGTCTCTGCTGGTGGCCTACTCGCATCTGCATGCGACAATGCACAGGCACTTTCCCCAGATACCAGAGAAAGCGCGGCATGAGTTGTCCTCCGCTTTAACCTACCTGGATATTGCGGAGAGCGTTCTAGCGCTGACAGGGATGGCTTGGGCGATCTGGGCGTTTCGGACAGAATCGCGCATGGCTGCCTGGCCCGCCGTGTTCTTCGCGATTTTGGCCGTACTGAGCCTGTTAGTTTTGATGTAGCCGCTAGTGTACTGAGAGTTTAGAACCAAACTGCAGATACAATGAGAATTCGATTCACGTTGCTGGCTCTCACGGTGGTGCTCGGGTGGCGTGTGAGTGCTGCCGACACGTTCGACCTCGTCATCTATGGCGCCACGTCGGGCGGGGCGGCGGCGGCGATTCAGGCGGCGCGGATGGGCAAGAGCGTGGTGCTCATCGAACCAGGCCGGCACGTCGGCGGGTTGACCAGCGGCGGCTTGGGCGCGACCGACATCGGCAACAAGGCGGCCATCCGCGGCATCGCGCGCGAGTTCTACGAGCGCATCGCCCAATACTACGCGCGGCCCACGGCGTGGAAGCAGGAAACCCGCGAGGAGTACTTCACTCAACGCCGGCCCGGCCAAGCGCAAGGTGGCGACCCCGTCGCTATCGCCCGCGGGCACGAGGCGATGTGGACCTTCGAGCCGCACGTCGCCGAGCAGATCTACCGCGACTGGCTGGCAGAGCTGAAGGTGCCGGTCGTGTTCGGCGAGCGGTTGGATTTGACCGACGGCGTGGCCAAGCTAAACGACCGAATCGTCTCCATCCGCATGGAAAGCGGGCGGGAGTTCCGCGGGCGGATGTTCATCGACGCCTCGTACGAGGGCGATCTCATGGCCAGGGCGGGCGTCAGTTACCACGTCGGCCGGGAGGCCAACGCGGAGTTTGGCGAGACGCTCAACGGGGTGCAGACGCGGCGCGCGATGCAGCATCAATTCCTGAAGCCGGTGGATCCGTATGTGACGCCCGGCGATCCGGCCAGCGGCTTGTTGCCCGGCGTCCATGACGGTTCGCCGGGCGAGGAGGGCAGCGGCGATCGGCGCGTGCAGGCGTACAACTTCCGCCTGTGCCTGACCGATGCGCCGGAGAATCGCCGGCCCATTCCCAAGCCCGAAGGCTACGACCCGCTCCGGTACGAACTCCTGCGCCGCTACATCGCGGCCGGGCAGTTCGACGCCTTGAACCTCAACACGCCGATGCCGAATCGCAAGACCGACATCAACAACCACGGCGCGTTTTCGAGCGACAACCTCGGCATGAGCTACGACTACCCGGACGGCGACTACGCCACGCGCGACCGCATCTTCCGCGAGCACGTGACTTACCAGATGGGCCTATGGTGGT
>JAKCAB010000329.1 GCA_021839785.1 bacterium
TGCCAGCGCGGCGCGGACGGTTCGGTTCAGTGCTCGACGCTCACCAACCTGGATTTCACGCTCTCGAATCTCCAGAACGGCGCGACCGGCAAGGTGTCCGTCAGCACCATCGTGGCCCAGATGAACACGGGTCCCAGCAACCGGCTGGACCAGGTGCGCGGCAAGCTGACCGGCGACGGCCAGTTCAGCCTGAGCGCCAAACTCGAACCGCAAGGCGTGAAAGGCAATTTCCGTCTCGACGTGGCCGAGGCGACGGGTGACTTGAAGGATCTGGCTGGCGGCGTAGGCACGGTGGATGTTGAATATGTCACCGATGAATTGCGCCAACTCCGCTTGCGCCTGCAACGCCAGAACCAGCCGCTGGGCGAGGTCCGGTTGTATGGTCCGCTGGCGATCGAGCGCAAAGAAGGCCGCCTCAATTTCCAGGTAACCTCGATCGGGTCCGCCGCGCTGAAGCTCGTCGGCGCGCCGCTGGGTCTGGACTTTGGCGACACGGCCTTGAGCGCCTCCGGCTTTTGCGACATCGCCGCCGCGGGCCAGCGTTACACGGCGGACCTCAAGCTCAAAGCGGACAAGTTTTCGTTGCAGCAAGGCGAATTGGTCACGCCCGTGCTGGACTTTCAAATGGAGTTGCGCGGCAACGCCGACCTTTCCGCCAAGACTGCCTACTTCGAGAAATGCTCGCTGACCGGCAAGTCGGGCGGGAAGGATTTGCTCTCGTTCGCCACCGAGCAGGCGGTGAACGTGGCTTGGGGCCGCGAAGAGGCTCGTCGCACGGCACCCGCCATCATGAATCTGAAGGTATCGGACCTGAATCTGGCCCAATGGCGCTCGATTTTGGGCACGAACATCCTCGATGGCACGGTGAACCTGGCTGCCCGGATTTCTAGCGAAGAAGACGGGCGGCGCATCAGCCTGGACTTCACCAACACGGTGCGGGGCCTCAACCTCGCGTTTGGCGAACCCCCGCTCCGTGACGTGCAAACGCTGTTTAGCGGCCGGTTCACCGTGGGCGATTTCCAGAGCGTCAGCCTCGAGCGGGGCCGTTTTGAGTACGGTGAGGCTGGCGCCTCGTTGCTGACCTCCACGATCTCCGCCGGCTACGATTCCAAGATGAAAGGCGGCAACCTGCAGATCACCGCCAGCGGCGAACTGCCCACCTTGCTCGCGCGGCATCCGGCGCCCGACCTTGCCTTCCAGCGCGGCAGCCTGCGCGTGAACACGCTCCTGAATTGGAACGACCACCAGTACTCCGGCAGCGCCTCGCTTTTGGTGGGCGACGCGGCCGGCACGGTCGGCGGATACAAGCTGGACGGTTACACGGCCCAGTTCGACGCCGATGGGGAGCTGGCCCGCAACAAACTGACTCTCCGCCGATTGGGGTTGAACGCGCGGGAAGGCATCCGCAGCGGCGGCTCCGCCGACATCGAAGGCCAGTTGGATGGGACGACGCGCACCGGCCAGTTTGACCTGCATGTCGTCGGTTTGAACGAGACGGCGTTGCGGCCTTTTGTCACCGCGTTTCTGACCGGCCAGGATCTCGCTTCCGTGACCATCAGCGCCGATGGCCAGGTCCGGTACGACGCCCAAGGCCCGGCGGACAGCGCCTCGAATGTTCCCGAACTGCAGCAAGCGCTCACCGCGCTGGCGGAAGGCGTCGGCGAGACGGCGCTGCAAATCCGCGCCGGCGTGACCAACCTGGTCCTCCGTGACCGCGCCACGATGCAAACGACCCCGCCGTTGGGTTTCGGCATGGTGCTGGACACCACCCGCCACGGCGGCGTGTACGAGCTGGGCACCAACCAGCTTCAACTCACGCCCACCCAGCGTGGCCAAAACCTCCTGACGCTTTCCGGCAAGCTGGACCTTTCGCCCACCAACCCCGCGCCCAGCACGCTCCTGGCACGCGCCGATTCGCTCGACTTCACGCCCTGGTTCGACGCGTTCATGGCCGCTGGCTCCGCCACCAACGCCGCCCCGACCCAGCCCGCCACGCCGGCCGCCAGCCCGGCGGCGCCGGAGACCGAACCGCCGCCCATCAACGTGCCGATCAAACGACTGGCCGCCGAGTTAAAGGTCGGCAGCCTGTACGTGCGCGACATCGTGGTCCAGAACTGGACGGCCAAGGCCGTGCTTGACCACGACAAGGTCACGGTCGATCCGTTCGCGCTCACGGTGAACAACGCCGCGGTGGCTGGCACAGCCAAGCTGGACCTCACCAAGCCGGGCTACGCCTATGAACTGGGCCTCAACGCCGACAAGATTCTGCTGGAGCCGATCGTCAACTCCTTGGCCACGAATTACGCGGGCCAGATCAAGGGCGACATTTACGCCAAGCTCAACCTGACCGGCGCGGGGATCACCGGTCCCAGCCTCCAGAAAAACCTGCGCGGCCAGGCCATGATCAACCTCACCAACCTGAACCTCCAAGTCTTCGGCCCGCGCACCAAGAAGATCCTCACCACGCTCGCGACCGCCTTGCGTCTCCAGGACCTCGCCACTTCGCCCCTGACCCTGATCTCGGCCAACATGGACATTGCCGACGGTAACGTGGCCATCCGGCCGTTCCAGGCCGCCAGCGATGCCTTCTACGCCACCGCCGACGGCAGCATTCGCCTCGCGCCCGTGCTCACGAATTCCACGGTGGACCTGCCGGTCAACCTGGCCTTGCGCGAAGACCTGGCCCGCCAGCTCAAGGTCACCAACCCGACGCCTTCGTCGCGGACGAACTTCCTCACCTTGCCTCAATTCGTGAAGATCGAAGGCACGGTGGGCGTGCCGGAAACGCAAATCGACAAGTTGCGGCTGGCGGGCTTGCTGGCCGGCGGGGTGGGCGGCGCGCTGGGCGGCGACGCCGGGGCGGCGGCGCAAGGCCTCGGCAGTCTCCTTCAAGGCGACACCAAGGGCGCGCTGGGCACGCTGAACAATTTCCTGCAGAAATCCCAAGGCGCCACCAACGCACCCGGCACCAACGCGCCCGCCCAGCCCAAGACCAACGCCTCGCCCGTCCAGGACGTGCTGGGTATTCTGAAGGCTTTGGAGAAAAAGAAGAACTAGCCAGCCCGGCGGCTGCCCCGCCCACCGAAAACACCACGATGAAAGCCGTTCTTGACTACCTGAACACCCACCGCGAGCGCTTCGTTCGCGAGCTTTGCGATTACGTTCGTTTTCCCAGCGTATCCGCGCAACCGGCGCACAAATCCGACATGCTCGCCTGTGCCAACTGGCTGGTGGCCCACTGCCAAGCGATCGGACTCGCGGCCCAGCTTTGCCCCACCGCGGGTCATCCCATCGTGCTCGCAAAGACGCCGCGTCGTGCCGGCGCGCGCAAACCGCACTTCGTCGTTTACGGCCATTACGACGTGCAGCCGGCCGAGCCGTTCGAGCTTTGGAAAACCCCGCCGTTCGAGCCGCGAATCGAAGGCGCCTCGTTGTTCGGGCGGGGCGCCAGCGACAACAAGGGCCAGCACCTCGCCCACCTCAACGCGGTCGAGGCCTACCTCGCCACCGGCGCCGAACTGCCTTGCGACCTCACGTTCGTGGTCGAAGGCGAGGAAGAAGTCGGCAGCGGCAGCCTGGCGGTTTTTTTGAAGGAACGGCAGGCGGAATTGCGCTGCGATGCCGTGGTCGTCTCCGACACCGGCATGCCCGCGCCCGGTTTGCCGGCGCTCACTTACGCCTTGCGCGGCATCACCGCAGTCGAGCTCAAGCTCACCGGCCCCAATCGCGACCTCCACTCCGGGATTTTCGGCGGCACCGTGGACAACCCGGCGATGGCGCTGTGCCAGTTGCTCGCCCAGCTCCGCGACCAGCAAGGGCGGGTGAACATTCCCGGCTTTTACGACGACGTGGTGGCCCTGTCCGCCTTCGAGCGCAAACAACTTGCGCGCCTGCCGTACCGCGAGCGCGATTACGTGAAGTTCCTGGGCGCGCCGCGGCTTTTCGGCGAAGCCGGCTACACCGCCTGGGAACAGCGCAGCGCGCGGCCGACCGTCGAGATCAACGGCCTCACCAGCGGCTACCAGGGCGAGGGCAGCAAAACCATCATCCCGTCGTGGGCCAGTGCCAAACTGACCTTCCGCCTCGTTCCGAACCAGAGTCCCGCGAAGATCGCCCAACTCGTCAAACGCCACCTCAAGCAACTCGTGCCCCCGACCGTGCGTGCCGAAATCCAGGGCGGCCACGGCGGCGATGCCTATTTGCTCGATCCGCGCAGCGCGCAAGCCCAGGCCGGCTTGCGAGCGCTCCAGACGGCGTTTGGTCGCGAGCCGGTGCTGCTCCGCGAAGGCGGCTCCATCCCCATCGTCACCCAATTCAAGAAAATCCTCGGCGCGGACACGCTCCTGCTGGGGCTGGCGCTGCCGGACGACAACGCGCATTCGCCGAACGAAAAGTTCGACCTCGACAACTACGCCGCCGGCATGCGCCTGGGGGCGGCGCTGTGGCCGGAACTGGCGGCGGTCGGTTGAACCCTCTGACCGTCGGCCCGATCATGCGTTTTCGGGGAGGATTTCGCGCAAACCGGGTGGGACACCTGCGCTCCAATCTTCGGCGTGCGACCGTCTCGGTCGCAGCCGTGGGTATCACGCCGACGGCGAGGTTCCCGGCTTTCGGTTTGCCCAAAGCTCAGCGCGACATTCGTAGTTCCAAGGCTCAGCAGAGCGGTTGCGGACGAGACCCCGCGCTCTGCGGCTGGGACAGCCGCGCGCCGGCGCAGGGTGGGCACCCGCCTCCGGCCGCTCTGGCCGCGGTTTCTACCGCGGGGCAACGATCCAGGCCGGTCCGGCCGGGGGAAGCGGTTGGGGCCTTGAGCCGCGGCCAGAACTGAGAGACGCCCGGCGAATCAGGGCTGCGCTCAAGTCGGCCGGCGCCAACCCCAAACCGCAGCGCGAAAGGCGCCGCGCGGTACAGGTCGGACTTCGGCCTTCGGATTTCCTTCCGGCTTCGGGTTTCGGCTTTTCCCGCCCGCGGAACGGCTCAAACTTCCAGGCCGATGCCCGGAATTTAGAAGCGCCCCTGCCGGCGAAGCGGCAAACCGGACTTTGCGGTTGAATCCTCTCAAGGGCGCCGGCATCCTCGCTTCCCAGCAAGTACGCCCTGCAGTGATCGAGTCATAACGCCTGACATTTCATGAACCCCCGGAATCTCGCACTCAATCGTCGCCAGTTTTTGCGCACCGCTTCGGCCGCGGCCGCGGCCGTCACCGTGGTTCCCCGGCATGTCCTGGGCGGACCGCGGTTCGTGGCCCCCAGCGACAAGGTCAACATCGCCATCGTCGGCTGCGGCGGCCAGGGGCGGACGAACATGCGCGGGTTGTTCCCGCTGGCCGATGCCCAGATCGTGGCCTTGGCGGACCCGATCGAGAGCGAAAACCTCGATGCCTTTTACTTCAGAGGCATGGCGGGCCGGCTGCCGGTGAAAGCCGAGGCCGAGCAGCATTACGGCGCCAAGACCCCCAATTACAAGGTGGCGGATTACGAGGACTTCCGGGTCATGCTGGAAAAGGAGAAGGCCATCGACGCGGTGCTCTGCGCCACGCCGGATCACTTGCACGCCTACGTGAGCGTGTGGGCGATGCGGCATGGCAAACACGTCTATTGCGAAAAGCCGCTCACCCACAACGTCTGGGAGGCGCGCCTGGTGGCCAAGGTGGCGAAGGAAACCGGCGTGGCCACCCAGATGGGCAATCAAGGCCACTCCGGCGACGGCATCCGGCAGACCTGCGAATGGATTTGGTCCGGGGCCATCGGCGACGTGCGGGAAGTCCATGCCTGGACAAACGCGAGTCGTTGGAGCAAGCGTTACACGCACGGGCTCCCGGCCGAGGAACCGAAACCCGCGGGGGTGAATTGGGATCTCTGGCTGGGACCACGCGATCCCCGGCCGTACAGCTCGGCCTACACCCCGGTGACTTGGCGCGACTATTGGGCCTTCGGCACCGCGCCGATCGGCGATTTCTTCTGCCACAATTTCGACGCGCCGTGCTGGGCGCTGGACCTCAAGGCGCCCACCAGCATCGAGGCCTACGGCGCGGGCGGCGTGGATGCCGAAATGGCCCCGCCGGGAGGCATCTATTACTACCAGTTCCCCGCGCGCGGAAAGATGCCGCAGGTGAAATTTACCTGGTACGACGGCGGCATGCGCCCGCCGCGGCCCGATGGACTCGAATCCGACGACCAGTTGGGCGCCGGCGGCAACGGCACGTTGTTTGTCGGGGACAAAGGCATGATCACCTGCCCCGGCTGGGCGGGCGATCCGCGGCTGTTGCCCGGCAGCCGCATGGATGATTTCAAGCGCCCGCCCAAGACGCTGCCGCGCTCGAAGGGCCATCACCGC
>JAKCAB010000172.1 GCA_021839785.1 bacterium
TATCGCCATCCACGAGGTCGCTTGCCAGGCTGGCAAAAGCGACAAAGCGACCATCCGCGCTGATCACCGGACTGTGCGAACCGCCGTTGCCCGAAGCGGTCCCGGCAAGGTTGACGCTCACGAGCGAGTTCGAGCCGGTAGTGAGGTCTTGCAGAAACACGTCGCCGACACCATTCCGGTCGTTCGGAACCAAGTCCTCCGCCGCGCTGGTGAACACGAGATAGCGACCGTCCGCGCTGAGGCACTGCGGTCGGGCCCAACTCGGACTCGCGGCCGTGACCGAGACCACCGCGGGGTCGCGCGGCGAAAGCAGGCGCAGTTCCAGTGGATCCACCGTCAATAGAAACGCGTCCAGCGCGCGGTTGTTGTCACCGGCAATCAGGCCGGGCGCGTCGCTGCTGAAACCGAGCCGGTTCAAATCGGCACTCCAAACCGGGTGCCACAGGTTGGGAATGCCTTCGCCCGGCGTCGCGTCCGAGGCACTGACCACCGCCGCAGCGTTGGCGACCAGATCGTGACGGAAAACGTAAACGCCCGGCGATGGGAAGCCGGCAACGGGCGCGAGGAGCTGGGCCTGGTACGCCACGAAGCGTCCATCGGCGCTGACCACCGGCCCGCCGACTTGTCCAACGACCGCGGCGTCGGCGACCGGCACTTCGAGCCGCGACACCGATTGGTCGGCCTCGCGCCAGACGAAGACCGCGTCGGGCGCTTGGGCCGCGGCCAGCACATTGCTCCGGGTGCCTTGGAAGGCGATCACGCTGCCGTCGGCATTCGCCGCGATCGGCGATGGCCCAAAGAATGGCAGGCCGGCCTCGGCCAAGTTCGTCGCCACGAGCAAGGTCGTGTCGCTCGCCGGATCGTAGCGGAGCACCAGCGGGCCGTAGGCGTAGATCAGGAAGCGTCCATCGCCGCTGAAGGTCGCCTTCCAAGGCACGAGCCGCGAGGTATTCGTCAACGCAATCGGGTGGTTCGTCGCGCCACGACTGGCCCAGAGGTTCGTTCCCGCAGCCATGTCGTGCAGGTAAAGCAACGGTTGGGAGTTCGTGCCGGGGGTGTCGGCGGCCAAACCGGTGTTTAAGCTGAAGAAAGCGAGACGGCGCCCGTCCGCGCTGAGCACTGGCCCCCAGGAAGCCTTGGTGCCGGTTTGGGGGCTGGCATAGCTTTGGCTCACCAGGCGGCAAGTTCCGGTCTTGACGCTGTAAAGGAACACGTCGCTCGCGCGGTTGCCATCAGTCACGCCGGCGACGAGGTTGGTGGCACTGGCATTACTCTCGAACGCGATCCAGGCTCCGTCCGGCGTCATGACCGGCGCACCAGAAGCACCACCGCCAGCCGCTGCGGTGGCTGGCGTGGCGCTGATCCGCACGGTGGTGCCAGCCACGCTGTCGCGAAGGAACACGTCCTTCAAGCCGTTGGTGTCGCCCGGCGCGAGATCGCCGGCCTCGCTTTCAAAAACAACCCAGCGGCCATCGTCAGCGACGCTCGGCGCGCCGGAATAACCGTGGCCACCCGCACCGGCTGGCGTCGCGCTGATAAGGTTGAGGTGTCCGCTCGTCGTGTCGTAAAGGTAGAGTTGGGCAAAGTTGCCTGGGTTCGCGGCCGCGGTCAGGTCCAAGGCGCTGCTGGCCAGGACGACGAAACGGCCATTTGCGCTCATGGCCGCCACGGTCGAATCGCCGTTGGCGGTGGCCGAGTGGACCGTGGCTTTGCTGAGGAGCTGCGGCGCAGGAGTGATGGCTCCCAGAGCGAGCAGGGCGGTCGAAAGCGCCAGTGCAGCGAGTGTCCCTGAGATCCAGTTTGGCGTTGACATAGCTCGGGCTGTTTGAGGTGTTCTGCTTGCGTTTACTAAGCAGTGCCTGTGCCAAGTCGGGAGGGTCAGACCGGCCTCGACGGCGACATTGGTGGCACGAACACTGCTTAGTTACAGCCCGGAATCGGACCACCGCTTACGACCATGAAAACCAGGTGCTTGAACGCTCTCTCTCCACGACTCGGTCGCGTGCCAACCGACCGCCCGCGGTGCCGGGCCTTTTCGCGGGCGGACCTGCTGGCGTTGCTGTTCGCGGCGGGCTTGCTGGCCCTGCTGGGACTGCCTGCGCTGGCGACCTCGGGCGGCGGCGCCGCGAGCGCGGGTTGTCTGAACAACCTGCGTCGCCTCGCCCAGGGCTGGCTGCTGTTCGCCGAAGACCACAGCGGGTTCCTGCCCGGCAACGTCGATGACGGCTCGACCACGGGCTACAACTGGGTGGGCGGGCAGGCGGGACCAGGGGGCGCGCAGGAATTCAACCCGGAGATTCTCCAGAATCCGGCCCAGTCCCAGCTTGCCAGCTACCTCGGCCGCGAAGCGGAGCCGTTCCGCTGTCCAGCCGACCCCCGGACCGGCCGCTACCAAGGGACGAGTGTGGCGTTCCAAGGATCGATCGTACCCGCCGCACGCAGCTACTCCTTGAACGGCGCGGTGGGCACCCAGGCGGATGGCCACAATCCGACGGACGGGCCTTGGCTGGACGGGAATCACAACCACCGGGCCAATACGACCTGGCGAACCTACGGGCGGCTGGCGGACATCGTGCACCTCGCGCCCACGCAGCTTCACACCTTCGTCGGCGAGGATTCCCTGAGCATCAACGACGGGTATTTCGCAACCTCCATGCGAACCGATGCGAACCTGCGGTTCGTGGATTGGCCGGAAAGCTCTCACGACTTTGGCGGCGGATTCGCCTTCGCCGACGGGCGGGCGGAGATTCACCGCTGGCAGGACCCGCGCACCGTGGCTTTTGCCACCTCGTTCGGTTATGCCCCAGGCAACCCGGATGTGGCCTGGGTGCAGGCGCACACGACGGCGCGGAATCAGTAAGGCCGCACGGCCGCGATGGAAGCGCGCGTGTCCGCCGCCGGGAAAGGCTGAGCTTCGCCGGCGGTTTTGCTGGTCGCGCCACGGGCGTTTGGCCATGCTCGCCGCATGTCCGCCGCCTGTAACATCTTGATCGCCTTCAGCGTCCTGGTCGGACTGCCCGGCCAGCGAGTCTTCGGCCAGGAATGGACCCGGTTCCGCGGACCCAACGGCACCGGCCTCGGCCTCGCCACGAACCTCCCCTCGCAATGGACCGACGCCGACTATCGCTGGAAGGTCAAGCTGCCCGGCGCCGGCCATTCCTCGCCGGTGCTTTGGGGCGACCGCCTCTTCGTGACCGGCGCCGATGCCGCCGCGGACCAATTCGTCTTGGTGTGCTTGAACGCAGATACCGGTCAGCAGGTTTGGCAACGCGACTTTCCGCTGCCGGCTTATCACATCCACGCGAACAACACCCTCGCCACCGCCACGCCAGCCACGGACGAGAACCACGTTTATGTCTCGCGCGTCGCAGGCAAGGACCTGCTCCTGACCGCGCTCAACCACGACGGCTCGCCGGCGTGGGAGTTCAACCTGGGCCCGATCCGCACCGAGCACGGCCAGGGCCACTCGCCGATCGTTCACGCGGGTCGCGTCATCCTCGCGAAAGACCACGACCTGCCGGGCCGCATCGTGGCGTTGGACGCCGCGACCGGCCGGTTGCTCTGGGAAACGCCGCGTCGTGGCGGCCACGCGGATTATTCCACGCCCTGCGTGGTGCCGGCCAAAGCCGGCGCGGAGTGGCTCATCTTCAACACGCGCGAGGATGGCATCGCGGCCGTGGACGCGGCCACGGGCAAGGTCGCCTGGCAGGCGCCGGGCGTGCTCAGCCTGCGCAGTGTCAGTTCGCCCGTGGCGGTGGCGGGTCTGTTGATCAGTTCGTGCGGGAGCGGGGCGGGTGGCAATTACGTCGTGGCCTTGCGTCCGCCGGCGCAGCCTGGCGAAAAGCCCGCCATCGCCTGGCAGATTCGCAAGTCCGCGCCTTACGTGCCGACCTCACTGGCCTTGGGCGAGCTGCTCTTTCTGTGGAGCGAAGGCGGCATCGTGACCTGTGTGCGCGCCGCGACTGGCGAAGCGGTCTGGCAGGAGCGCGTCGGTGGCAATTACTTCAGCTCGCCGGTTTGCGCGGACGGCAAACTGATCAACCTCTCCACGACCGGCGAGGTGGTGGTGCTGGCGGCCAGCGACAAGTACACGCTGCTGGGCCGGAACGCACTCGGCGAAGGCGGCCATGCCACGCCCGCCGTGGCACGCGGGTGCCTGTTCGTGCGCACGCTGAACCACCTGGTCTGTGTCGGTCCACGCCCGGCCACGCCTTGACGCGCGGCCAGCCGCGCCTTTGACTGCGCGGATGAGTTTGCCCGCTTCGTTGCCACGCGTTTGCTTCGGCGGCTTCTGCCTTGGCCTTGCACTGCTGGCCTTGTCGGCGAGCCTGTCCGCGGCGGAACCACGCCAACCCACGCCACCCATTCCGGCCGGCCCGAACGATTTGTTCGAGGATGTCACCCGGCGCGCCGGCATCGACTTCGTCCACCAGTTTTGCCACGACCGGATCGCGAACATCCTCCTCTCAAACGGGTCGGGCGGCGCGGTGTTCGACTTCGACCGCGACGGCTTCGTGGACATCTACTTGGTGAACTGGGGACCACTGCGAGGCGTGACGTCGTCCAAGTACGGCAGCGAACGCCAGCCGAACCGGCTTTACCGCAACCGCGGCGACGGCACGTTCGCGGAGGTCACGGTCAAGGCGGGGCTTGCGGGCAGCGGTTATGGCAGCGCGGCGGCGGCGGGCGACTTCGACAACGACGGCTTCACCGACCTGTACGTCGTGAACATCGGGCGCAGCCAGCTCTTTCGGAATCGCGGCGACGGCACGTTCGATGACGTGACGGACAAGTCGGGCGTGGGCCACGTCGGCACCGGCATCGCCGCCGCCTGGCTCGACTACGACCACGACGGCCGCCTCGATTTGTTTCTGGCGAACTACCTCACCTTCGATCCGAGCACGGTTTCCGAGCAAAACCCCGGCGCGTATCCCGGCCCGCTGGCGTATCCCGGCGAGGCGAATGTGCTGTACCGGAACCGCGGCGACGGAACGTTCGCGGACGTGACGAAGGCGGCCGGCTTGTACGCGCCCGGCCACCGCGCGATGTCGGTCTGTGCGTTCGACGCGGACTGGGACGGCAACACCGACTTGTACGTCGCCAACGACGACACGCCGAACGCGCTTTGGCTGAACGACGGCCAAGGCCATTTCCGCAATGTCGCCCTCGAAACCGGCGTCGCGTTCAATTCGATCGGCGAGGCGCCGGGGTCGATGAACGCCGCCGTCGGCGACTTCAACGGCGACGGGCTGATCGACCTGTTCGTGACCCGCCTCGGCTACGGCTCGCTGTATTTGCGCACTGCGAAAGGCTTTTACGACGATCGCATGTACGCGTCCGGCCTCGGCCAGATCACCCAGCCGTATGTGGGCTGGGGCGGTGTGCAGCTCGATTTCGACAACGACGGCGACCGCGACCTGTTCGTCGCGAACGGCGACGCCTTCACCTTGCCCGGAACGCTCAGCCTGCTTCTTGAAAACGACGGCACCGGCCGGTTTACCGACGCGGCGGCGAAAGGTGGCGAGTTTTTCCGGCACAAGCTCAATGGCCGCGGCAGCGCGGTGCTCGATTTCGACAACGACGGCCGGCCGGACTTGCTGGTCACCGCGTTGGCAGACCGGGCGGTCCTGCTGCACAATTGCGCTCAGACAGGGAATCACTGGCTGACGCTGGCGCTCGAAGGCACGCGGAGCAACCGCGACGGCTACGGCGCACTCGTCACGATCACCGCGGGCGGGCGGACCTGGAAAGCCGAGGCGCTCTGCCCGAGCGGTTTTTTGCTGCAAGGCGACAAGCGCGTTCACTTCGGTCTGGGCGCGGCGAAGACCGCGGAGCGCATCGAAATTCGCTGGCCCAGCGGGCAAATTCAGGTGCTGACCAACGTGGCGGTTGAACAAATCCTCAAGGTGCAGGAGCCGAAGAAATGAGCGCGACTCACCCGAACGTTTTCCAATTTCCGGTATGAACCTTTCCTTGAAATGGCTCGCCGCTGCGACCGTTGGTGCGGTGGCGCTGTGGGTTTTCGCGGCCGATGGACCCGCCGACAAAGCTCACAAGCTCACCACCATCAGCCCGCGCAAGTTCGCCGACTCGCTGCACGCGGTCATCGCCGCCGACCGGGAAGCCTACGCCCGCTTGGTGGTCGAACGCCTCGCGGTTGACGCCGGGCAAATGAAGGTCAGCCAGGAATGGCGGACCGAGAACTGCCTGCCGACGCACGCGCAGTTGTTGCGCGAGGCGGCGATCACCATTCAGGAGCGCGGTGCCGAGTTCTCGTACACGCTGCGCAGCCTCTGGCCCATCAATCCCAACCACGGTCCCCAAACCGAT
>JAKCAB010000162.1 GCA_021839785.1 bacterium
GGTGCCTCTCCTTCCACGACCACCTTCCAACCAGAGTCGTGAAGTCGCAGGATGAATGGGAAAGGATTTGTCTTGCCGCTCGTAAAATCTTGGTCAACCAAGTTCAACCGCAGTGTACCGTCGGGGTTCTGCTTGATGCCTTGTATGGACGTGAATTCCATGTCATTAAAGGTATTCCCCAGCCGCTTCGTGAAAAACCCGTAATGAGTGACGGCCTCCTCCGCTGCGACGTTCTTGGGCAACTCTAGGAGTTCCGCGACGCGCGCCTGGTTGCCGGTTCTGGCTGCCCAGATCAGAGAAGTGAGCGCCCGCTCTGGAGTCGCGGCTCCCAGATCCTCAAGCTTGGTTCCGAAGGCGACCATTGGAGCCTTGGTTGGATCTGAGGCATCGGTAGGCGCTTGAGTCGTCTCCTGTCTCGGCCTCCCAAGTTCGCTGAGCGCCTGGCGCAGGCGCCCGACCTCCGAGCGCAGACGGAGTAGTTCAAGGGTATTTCGGTTCAGGCGCGCGTTGTCGTCTTTGACCGCCGCAAGCTGGTTTGTGGCATCAAGGAGTGCCTGGCTCAGCTCTTGGCTTTGTTTGATCAGTGGCGCTTGTTGTTGTTGGAGCATTTGGACTTGGCTCCGAAGGTGTGCGGCTTGGCGGGCTTCGTAAATGCCGGTGCCGACGGCGGCGACGAATGCCGCAGTGATCAAGGTCTTTTGCAGTGTGGTCATGGCGATGGCTTTGGTGGCGGTGGTCGTTGCGGTGGTGACGAGGCCTGCGCCGGCCAGCGTGGCAGCGGCGGAAATGGCGACGGCCAAGCCCGCCGGCGCGGATTGCACGGCGTTTGTGGAAATCAAAACGGCCATTCCGGTGGCGCCGACGCAAACGCCGCGCTGGGCAAAGAATTCGCGCAGGCGCTCGACGGCGCGACTCACCCGCTTTTGCGCGGCGTCGTCGCTCACGCCGAGTTGCTGGCCGACTTCGCGGAGCGATTTGTTCTCGAAGTAACGGAGCAGGACGGCAGCGCGGTCAGTGGCGTCGAGCGCGGCCATCGCTTCGTCGAGCAGCGGCTCGAGGTGCGTCCAGTCGGCAGCCGTGGCGTTCGAGGTGTTCATCTCGGTGGCGATTTGCTCGCGCAATTGCCGGCGGACTTCGCGCCGGACGACGTCGATGGCGGTGCGGCGGGTGACCTGGTAGAGCCACGCGGCGAGAATCGTGTCGGGCTTGAGTTGCGCCCCGTTCCGGGCCAGGTCGAGGAAGGCGGATTGGCTGATTTCTTCGGCCAGTTGCGGAGAGCGGACCTGGCGGAGCGCGGCGGAATAGACAAGGTCGAGGTGGCGGCGGACGATTTCCGCAAAGGCGTCTTCGGCCCGCTCGCGCGTGTACCGCTTCAGCAATTCCAGGTCGGTTTCGGTCATTTCCAGAAACCTATCGTCGCCGGCGCCGGAAATCCGACAACGATTTTTCCACGTCGGCGGGTGAACCGAGGCCGGGTTTGATCCGGGTCATTTTCGCGGGCCGCTGGACAGGGCATTTTGTGAATGCACTTTCACATTGTGCGCGCGACCAAGACCAAGACCGAGATTCGGCAGGCGCAGATCACCCGATCGGCGCTCGATCTGGTTTCGCGCCACGGCCTGAAACGGTTGAGCGTCGCCGGGGTGGCGCGGGCCGTGGGCGTGGTGCCGTCCGCGCTTTACCGTCATTTCGCCAGCAAGGCGGCCGTGTTGGCCGCCGTGGTGGACTTGATCGCGCAGCGCCTCGGCGAAAACGTGCAGGCGGTCCGCGCGGAGACGCCGGACGCGCTGGAGCGCCTGCACCGGTTGTTGATGCGGCATGTCACTTTTGTTCGCGAAGAGGCGCCGATTCCGCGGGTGGTGTTTTCCGAGGAAGTCTTTCACGGTCCGCGGCAGCGCCGGCAGCGCGTGTACCGGCTGTTCGGCGGGTATTTGCGCGACATCGCGGAGCTGATCGAGGAAGGCCAGCGTGCGAGGCGCATCCGGCCCGAATTGGCCGCCGGCACGCTGGCCATGATGTTTCTGGGACTGGTGCAACCCGCGGCGATCCTTTGGCTCATGAGCGATGGCGCTTTCGACCCTGCCCGCCAAGCCGAGGAAGCCTGGCAGGTCTTCGCGGCCATGATCGCGGCAAAGCCGGAAAACCGCGCGGCCGGGCTGAATCATCGGCCGGCCCCGGCGTTTTCGATCGTGACCAAAGGAGTCCGCGAGCCGGCGACGCCTCAGGACGGCACGCGTTTTCTGGTGGACCGCCTGTGGCCGCGAGGCGTGAGGAAGAGCGCGTTGCGCCTCGCTGCCTGGCTGAAGGAAGTCGCCCCCAGCGACGCGTTGCGCCGGTGGTTCCGGCACGATCCGGCCAAGTGGCCGGAGTTTCGCCGGCGCTACTTTGCCGAGTTGGACCAGCGGCCCGAAGGCTGGCGGCCGATCGTGACTGAAGCAGCGCGGGGACCGGTCGCGTTGTTGTTCGGCGCCCAGGATCGGGAGCACAACAACGCCGTGGCCTTGCGCGACTACCTTTTGTCGCACACTGACTCTGGAAAACACGAACCGAAGTGAGCACCCAACACCTGAAATGGCTCCCCGTCATCGACGAGGAACGCTGCACCGGCTGCAACCGTTGCGTGGAGGCCTGTGGGCCGAAATCGCTGGAAGTGATCGACGCGGTCGCTGTGCTGGTGCGCCCCGACACCTGCGGCAGCGAGGAACACTGTGTCAAACCCTGCCCGGAAGCGGCCATTCACATGGCTTGGGTGGAGGCGGAGATCGACTATTCCCGTGGCCGTTGGCGGGAGGTAGTCGCACCCGCCCAATTTATCACGCCCGCACGGTTCCTGAAGGACTCGCGCCGGGCAACAACTCCAAACCTAACTAAACGAGACCTCTGTGCAACCTAACACCCTAGCGAAACCGAAAGGCCTCCCGGGGGCCCAACTGGCCCGGGCCGGCGAACTTGTAAATTACCAGGACGGCGCGGTGGTCAGCCGCGAAATCGTCCGAAAACCGACCGGCAACGTGACTCTCTTTGCCTTCGACGAAGGCCAGGGGCTCAGCGAACACACCGCGCCCTTCGACGCGCTGGTGCAAGTCGTCGAGGGCGACGCCGAGATCATCATCTCGGGCCAGTCGCATCGCGTTCAGGGCGGAGAGATGATCCTCATGCCCGCCGGCCAACCCCATGCGCTCAAGGCGCCGAAGCGGTTCAAGATGATCCTGACCATGATCCGGTCCTGACGCGGCCAACCCCGCATTGTTCTCCAATCGATTCCGACTCCATCCGAAACCAAGTCATGAGCACACAACCTCGATCCTATACCAAGCTCTGGGTGAGCTTGATCAGCGTCATCGCCCTGTCGTTCCTAGTTTTGGGCTATTACGGCTGGGAGATTTACCGCGTCGCGCCCCCCGTGCCCAAACGGGTGGTCACGAGTGACGGCACGGTGCTGTTCACCGGGCAGAACATCAAGGACGGCCAGAACGTCTGGCAGTCGATGGGCGGCCAGGAGGTGGGCACCGTCTGGGGCCACGGCGCCTACGTGGCGCCCGACTGGTCGGCGGACTGGCTGCATCGCGAAGCCACTTGGTTGCTTGACCACTGGGCCGCGGAAACCGGCGGCAAGACTTACGCGCAACTCCAGCCGGAGCAGCAAGCCGCGCTCCGCGAGCGCCTCAAAGAGGAGATTCGCACCAATACGTACAAGCCGGAAACGGGCGACCTGGTGGTTTCGCCGGCGCGCGCCGAGGCGTTTCGCGCGGTCAGCGCGCACTACACGGCGCTGTTTGGCGATGACCCGAAACTGGATTCGCTGCGCAAAGCTTACGCCATCCCGGCGGACTCGATCAAAACGCCCGAACGCCGACAGTTGCTGAACGCCTTCTTTTTCTGGGCCGCTTGGGCGTGCGGGACGGACCGTCCGGGCAGCACGATCACCTACACGCAGAACTGGCCGCCGGAGTCACTCATTGGCAACCGGCCAACCGGCTCGATCGTGGTGTGGTCGGTGGTGAGTTTCGTGGCGCTGCTCGCGGGCGTAGGCGCGATGGTCTGGTATTTCGCCTATCAGCGGCACAACGAGCCGGAGGAACCGATGGAAGTGCCGGCGACCGACCCCTTGCTCGCGCTGAAGGCCACGCCCTCGATGAAGGCCACGTTGAAATACTTCTGGGTAGTGGCGGCGCTCGTGGTGGTGCAGGTGGGCTTGGGGGCGGTCGCGGCCCACTATGGCGTCGAAGGCGACGGCTTCTACGGGATTCCGCTCAGCAAATGGCTGCCGTATTCCGTGGCCCGGACGTGGCACACGCAACTTGGCATTTTCTGGATTGCGACCGCCTGGTTGGCAACCGGTTTGTTCGTGGCGCCGGCAGTGTCAGGCTACGAGCCGCCAGGCCAGCGGCTGGGCGTCAATTTCCTCTTCGTCTGTCTGCTCATCATCGTCGTCGGCTCGCTCGCCGGCGAATGGATGGGCGTGATGCAAAAGTTGGGCCTGGTACAAAATTTCTGGTTCGGCCACCAAGGTTACGAATACGTGGACCTCGGCCGCTTCTGGCAGATCTTCCTGTTCATCGGCTTGTTCCTGTGGCTTGGCCTGATGGCGCGCGCTCTCTGGCCGGCCTTCAAGAATCCCGGCCCGAACCGGCATTTGCTGGCGTTGTTCCTGGTGGCCTCGACGGCCATTGCCGCCTTCTACGGCGCGGGGCTGATGTGGGGACGCCAAACCCACCTGGCAATGGCGGAGTACTGGCGCTGGTGGGTGGTTCACCTGTGGGTCGAAGGCTTTTTTGAAGTGTTCGCCACGGTGGTGATCGCGTTTCTCTTCACGCGCATGGGCCTGTTGAAGACGGCCAGCGCGACGACGGCGGTGATCTTTTCGACGGTGATCTTCCTCTCCGGCGGCATTCTCGGCACGTTTCACCACCTGTATTTCAGCGGCACGCCCACGGCGGTGCTGGCGCTGGGCGCGACCTTCAGCGCGCTGGAGATCGTGCCGCTGGTGCTGATCGGTTTCGAGGGCTACGAGAACCTCACGTTGAGCCGCGCGCGACCGTGGGTGGCGGCCTACAAGTGGCCCATTTACTTCTTCGTGGCGGTGGCGTTCTGGAACCTCGTGGGCGCCGGTTTGTTCGGTTTCTTCATCAATCCGCCCATTGGCTTGTATTACATGCAGGGGTTGAACACCACCCCCGTCCACGGCCACACGGCGCTGTTCGGCGTGTATGGGATGCTCGGCATCGGCCTGATGCTCTTCTGCCTGCGCGGGCTGACGCGGCAGGTCGCGTGGAAATCCGGGGTGCTGTTCTTCAGTTTCTGGACGATCAACATCGGCCTGGCGCTGATGGTCCTGCTCAGCCTGCTGCCGGTGGGCTTGCTGCAAACGTGGGCCAGCGTGGAACACGGCATGTGGTACGCGCGCTCGGCGGAGTTTCTGCAACAAGGGCTGATCGACAAGCTGCGCTGGCTGCGGGTGATCGGCGACACGATCTTCGCCTTTGGCGCGGTGGGCCTGGGGTGGTTCGTGCTCGGACTCAAGACGGGCTGGTCGCTTGAAGCCTCGCGGCCGGGCGGCGAGTTGACGCCCACCCGGTCAACCGTGACCGCCCAGTAAGTCGCGCCCTGCGCGGGAAAACTTCAGCCACCACACGTTGCGGCCCGGAACCGCGCTCTTGCCTCCAAGTCGCAGAATTCCGGGCCGCGCTGCCGGGACCGCCCGTTCACGCCGCCGGCCACCTGCGAAGGTTCAATCGGCAAGGAAGTGCCCGCCGAGCCGTTCCCGGAGCCAATGCACCATCTCGGTGCCGCCAAAAGCGAGTGCGCCGAAGAAGCAGAGTGTCAGGAAAAACATGCCGGTGCCAACTAAGGCGGCCCGGCCATCGCGTTCCAGCATTGCGCCCGCGACGAGCACAACGGTCAGCGCAGGCAGGGTGTTAGTGAAAGGGATCGGCAGGGGCAACAGCAACAGAACGCCGCCGGCCAGGATCATCGCGCCGTAGGCATGGTGGAGCGTCTGGAGGTCGAGCAACCACGTCATGCGTGGTTTCAGGAAGAACTCCAGGAAGCGCACCAACCGGCGGGCCGCGCCGAGCAGGCGCGAGAAGAAGCGCGGCGGCAGTTGCATCTCCAGCAACCGCCGCGGCAGCCAGGGTTTTTGGCCCAGCGAAAGCCGGAAGCCGATCAGCGCAATCACCAGCCCAAATGGCGTGGACAAGCCGGGCAGGGTGATCGGCGTGCAAAAGGGCAGAGCTAACAGCACGAGCAACATCGTCCACGCCCGGCCGTGCATCACTTCGATGACCTCGCGCAGGCGGACGGGATGC
>JAKCAB010000882.1 GCA_021839785.1 bacterium
CAACGGCGCGCGGCCCGGACGCCACTGGTTTTCGTGCTGGAAGACGCCCACTGGTTGGACCCGCTGTCGCGTGACCTGCTGGAAACGCTGGCGCGGGCGGTGCCGGTCTTGCCGGTGTTGATCCTGGTCGCGTATCGGCCGCCGGAACCGACGGCCCCGGCGGCGCTCGGTTTCCAAGGCTGGCCGCACTTCACCGAGATCGCGCTCGCCGAATTGCCGCGCGGCGAAGCTGAGGAATTGTTCCGCTTGCGCCTGGCCGAGCTTTTCGGTCCGAAAACCCGGCCGGCACCAACGCTGGTGGACCGGCTGGTCACGCGCTCGGATGGCAATCCGTTTTATTTGGAGGAACTGCTGCATTACCTCCAGGATCGTGGCGTCGATCCCAGCCGCGCGGACAGCTTGGCGGAACTGGACCTGCCGAACAGCCTGCACAGCCTGATTCTGAGTCGCATCGATCGCTTGTTGGAAAGCGAGCGCATCACACTCAAAGTGGCCAGCGTCCTTGGCCGGCTTTTCCCCGCCGCCGCCTTGTGGAGCATCAAGGCCAATCTCGGCGAGACCCAAGTGCGCGCCGACCTGGCGGCGTTGTCGCGGATCGAACTGATGATCGAGGACCAGCCCGAACCGGCGCTGGTCTATCTCTTCAAGCACGTCGTGACGCAGGAGGTGGCTTACGAAAGCCTGGCCTTCGGCACCCGCGCCGCCCTGCACAACGAGATTGGACTATACTTGGAAGCCCAGGGGGCCGCAGCCGTGGAGCGGCACCTCGACCTCCTCGCCCACCATTTCGATCGCGCCGAAAACGCGCCGAAGCGCCGGCAATACTTGTTGCGCGCGGGCGAGGCGGCGCAGGCCCGCTACGCCAATGCCGCGGCGATCGGCTATTTTCAGCGCTGTTTGCCGCTGCTGGAGCCGGCGGAACAGGTTCCGGTCCGACTCAAACTCGGTCGCGTGCTCGAGTTGGTGGGCAACTGGGACGCAGCCGCGGAGCAATACCGCGCGGCCGAAACGCTGGCGGCCGAACGGAGCGATCTTCGCGACCAGGCCGCCGCCCAGGCGACGTTGGGCGAGCTGCATCGCAAGCGCGGACATTACGCCGAGGCGCTGGCGTGCCTCGACGCCGCACGTGACCTGTACGCAAAGATCGCCGACGAGGCGGGCATCGCCGAGACGCTGCATTACGCGGGCTCGGTGGCCGGCCAGCAAGGCAACTACGAGGAAGCGTCCAACCTTTATCGGCGCAGTCTGGACATCCGCCGCCGGCTCCACGACCAGCCGCGGATCGCCAGCCTGTTCAGCAACCTGGGCATCATCGCCTGGTTCAGCGGCGATTTTGCCGACGCGCGCGTTTATTACGAAGCCGCGCTGGCGATTCGCCGGGAAATTGGCGACCGCTGGGCCATCGCCAATTCGTTGAACAACCTGGGGTTGGTGCTGCGCGACCTGGGCGACGTGCGCGAGGCCCGCGCCTTGCTGGAACAGGCGCTGGCGATCAGCCGCGAAATCGGTGACCGCTGGTCCGTGGCAAACACGCTCAGCAGCCTGGGCGACGTGACCTTGACGCAGGACGACCTGGCCGCCGCGCGCGCGTTCCTCGTCGAAAGTCTCACGATCAGCCGCGAACTCAACGACCGGACCGGTCAGGCCTTTCTCCTCGAATACTTCGGCGTGCTGGCAGCGAAACAGGGCCAGCCCGCGCGGGCTTTTCGCCTCGTGGGCGCCGCCGCGGCACTGCGCGAAACGATCGGCGCGCCGTTGTCGCCGAGCGAACGAGCGCGGCTCGATCGCACCCTCGCGGCTGCCTGCCCGGAGGGTTCGGTCGCGCAGCGCAGCGCATGCTTCGACGAGGGGCGATGCCTGACTTTGGAAAATGCGGTGGCCCTGACGGCCGAAGCCCAGGAGCCTTCGCGGCGGTGAGCCAGGCCGAAGCAAAACGCCGCTGCGTTTGAGGCAGCGGCGCGGCAGGGTCAGTTTTTTCGTCGAAGAAAACTAGAGCACGACCGGGTACTCGTAACCGGGCCGGTATTCGCGCTTCAAAAGCGTGTTGGCGTACGGGTCGCCGATGATGGTCTCGTTCGCGCCGTTCCATTGCACGGACCGGCCGGCTTTCAGCGACAACATGCCGAGCAAACTCAGGTTCGTGGAGAGGTGGCCGATCTCGATGTCGCACACCGGCAGCGTGTGGTTGCGGATGGCCGCCATGAAGTCCACCCAAAGTTCCTTGATGTTTTGCTGATCCGGCTCGTGGAGTTGGGCGGGTTCGCTGATCGGCGCCTTGCTCTTATCGTTGGGATAGAAGGTCCAGCCGTTTTGCCAGCCCATGTGGAACGTGCCCTCGGTGCCAAAAAAGTAGCAGCCCACGTTTTCGCCTTTCTCCGCGTTGTGGCCGCCGAACATCCGGTGTTCCCAAACCAGCGTGAACGAGTCGAATTCGTACACCGCGCTCTGGCTGTCGGGCGCGTCCGTGGTCTGGTAATCGGGCAGGTTAACCGACGGCCCCAGGATCGGACGCCCGCCGGTGGAGTACACGCGCTTGGGCCACTTTTCCTCGCTCCACCACAAGACCTGGTCCAGCCAGTGCACCCCCCAATCGCCCAACGTGCCGTTGGCGTAGTCGAGAAACTGGCGGAAGCCTTTCGGGTGAATGAGCTTGCTGTACGGGCGCAGCGGCGCCGGGCCGCACCAGGCATCCCAATCCAGTCCTTTCGGCACGTCCTCGTTGCGAGTCGGCACTTCGTGTTTGCGCGCCCAGTCGTATTCGACGAAGGCACGGACGAACCCGATTTTGCCCGCCTTGCCCTCGCGGAGGAATTTCATGCCGGAAATGTTGTGCGGCGACACCCGCCGGTGCAGGCCCACTTGCACGACCCGCCCGTACTTGCGGGCGGCGTTCACCATCGCCCGCCCTTCGAGAATGGTGTGGCTGACCGGCTTCTCCACATAGACGTGCGCGCCGGCCTTCACCGCGTCCACCGTCTGACGGGCGTGCCAGTGGTCCGGAGTGGCGATGATCACGACCTCGGGTTTCTCCCGGTCGAGCAGTTCCAGGTAGCTCCGATATTTGCGCGGGAACTCACCGGTCAGTTTGCCCACCCGCTCGGCGGTGCTGTCGAGTTTCGACTGGTCCACGTCGCAGAGCGCCACGATCTTGCACTTCTTGTCGCCGGGCGGCGGTGGCGCGTATTGGAGCGCCTCGCCCAGGATGTTGTTGCCCCACCAGCCACAACCGATCAAAGCCGTCTTGTAATGGCCAAAGGAGTCCTGGCCAATCAGCGGCACCGCGCCAAACATGGCGGCGGCCGCGGTGGAAGTGCGGAGGAACTGGCGGCGATTCATGTTCATATCAGGAACTCGATGGCGGTCTTCAGTCTAAACGTCACACACACGACGGCGTACGGCGGCGATTGCAGATTTGCGCCTAGTCCAAGTCAAGCGGGAAAAGCCCGAAACGGCCGCCCGCGCGCCCCAAACGCTTACGGGTACTCCACCCGCGCGCACTCGACTCTCGACGGCGCTTGTGCAATTGTCTCCACCGTCGATCAAATCAACACCCATGTTTGTGAACCACATCAACTGTTCGATGCCATGAAAAGGACCTTGCTGTGCCGTCCCGAACTGGTAGCGCCGCTGGGCGCGATCCTCGTGTCCGCCTGTACCCAACTTGCCGCCGGCGACTGGCCCCAGTGGCGGGGCCCCAACCGGGATGGCAAGGCCGCGGGTTTCGTGACCCCTCAAACCTGGCCCCAAGAACTCACTCAGAAATGGAAGGTGCCGGTCGGCCGCAGCGACGGCACCCCCGCCATCGTGGGCGACCAGGTTTATGTGTTCACCCGCGACGATGCTGGCGAAATCACCCTTTGCCTCGACGCCGCCACCGGCAAGGAAATCTGGCGCGACAAATACGACGCGTTGCCCGCCGCCGAACCGATGGGGCGCCATCCCGGACCGCGCAGCTCGCCGGCAGTGGCTGACGGCAAGGTGCTGACCTACGGCGTGCGTGGCGTCCTTTCGTGCCTGGACGCGACGACCGGCAAGGTACTTTGGCGCAAGGAGGCTTTCGACGGCGCCTGGCCGCGGTTCTTCACCGCGTCTTCGCCGCTGGTCGCGGACGGCCTGTGCATCGCCCAATTGGGCGGCGAAAACAAAGGCGGCATTGTCGCCTACGATCTGGCGAACGGTAATTCGAAATGGGAATGGACAGCGGATGGCTCGGCCTATTCCTCGCCGGTGCTGGCCACGATCGACGGAACCAAGATGGTGGTGGCTTTGACCGCCAACAAGGTCATCGGGCTGGGACTCGCGGACGGCAAACTGCTCTGGGAGTCCGCGTTCGCGCCATCCGGCCGCGCTTACAACGCCGCCACGCCCATTGTGGATGGCGACCGGGTGATCTGTGCCGGGTCGGGCCGGGGCACCAAGGCACTCAAGATCGAGAAGACCGGTGATGGTTTCGCTGCCCAGGAACTTTGGAGCAATCCGGACAACGCCGTGCAGTTCAACTCGCCGGTGCTCGTCGGCGAGACCCTTTACGGACTGGCCCAGAACGGCACGCTCTTTTGCCTGAACGCGCAGGATGGCAAGACGCTTTGGACGGTGCCGTTGGGCGGTCGCGATTTCGGGTCGATCGTGGAAGCCGGCCCGGTGCTGATGGCGCTGACGCCGCAGCAGCAACTCACCGTGTTCGCGCCCAGCGACAAGGAGTTCAAGAAGCTGGCCACTTACAAGGTTGCCAGTTCGGACACCTACGCCACTCCGGTTCCGGCCGACGCCGGGTTGTACATCAAAGACCAGGATTCGCTGACCCGCTGGAGCTTGAAGTGACCGGCGGTCGAGCCGGCCGCGCGCCGTTGCGATCCCTGACACGAACCGGCGCTGCCTGCACATTTCCGCCGTGCAAACACGACCTGCGTCTTCATGATTGCCGCCGCCGGCCGGCAGCTAGGCCGCAACGCGCATGAAGACGAATCGCCGAACCTTTGTAATGCAGACGGCCATCGCCGCCGCCGGAACCACTTCCTTGAACATGCTGCGAGGCGCAGAATCTGGGGCTAGCGCGGCCGACGGCGATAGGCCGTTGATCGTTTCCACCTGGCCGTTCGGGCAAGCTGCCAACGACGTGGCGCTCAAGACGCTGCTCGGCGGCGGCTCGCCGTTGGACGCGGTGGAACAAGGCATCCGCCAGGTCGAGTCTTCCGACAACAAATCCGTCGGTCTGAGCGGGCTGCCGAATGCCGCGGGGGTAGTGCAGTTGGACGCGTGTATCATGTCCGGGCCGGGCCACCGGGCCGGCAGCGTCGCCGCCATCGAGGGCATCCGGCACCCCATTTCGGCAGCGCGCCGGGTCATGGAAAAAACACCGCACGTCATGCTTGTCGGCGAAGGCGCCCGGCTGTTCGCCATCGAGGAAGGCCTTGAGTCTGTCCCCATTGACTCGGCGGCGCGAAACGAGGTCTGGCACCAACAGCGCCTGGCGGAAAAGCGAGCCGCGAGCGAGACCCAAAAGTCCGTCGAAAATCACGACACCATCGCGCTGCTCGTGCTGGCCGCGAACGGCGAAATCGCCGGCGGTTGCTCGACCAGCGGTTGGGCCGGCAAACTGCCGGGCCGCGTCGGCGATTCGCCGATCGTTGGCAGCGGCCTTTACGTCGATAACGAGGTGGGCGTGGCGGGTGCCACCGGCTTGGGCGAAAACATCATGCGCTACTGTGGCTCCTTCCTGGTGGTGGAACTGATGCGCCAGGGTTTGCACCCCAACGAAGCTTGCATGGAGGCGTTGCGTCGCATGGCCCGGCAAGACCCGAAAGGCGCCGCCTTGAGTGTGAGCTTTGTCGCTTTGGACAAGCGTGGGCGGTTCGGTTCGGCTTCGGCCGGCCAGACCTTCCAATACGCCGTCACGACCCGAAGCGAGCGCCGTTTGCTGGCCAGCCCCGGACTGGGACCGCTCACCGCCGTGCCCGAAGGCGGCAATCGGCGCTGAACGCGCCTCTCCCGGCGAGGCTGCTTGCCCCCTGCCCGCTTCACAGCGGACGAACCTTCGGCCATTCCAGCGCGAAGCCTTGGTTGCGCAGCGATTGCTGAAACTCCGCCAGCAGCTTGTCGTTATGACGCACCTGGCGAAGCGATGCCTTGCGCGCTTGGCAAAAGGCGACGAGCGCACCCGCCGCCTCGCCGATGTTCCATTCGACCGGGTGCAGGCGGAAGCAACCGTTGGTGATGTGCGTCGTGCCGATGTTTTTGCCGGCCGGCAACAGGTTCTCGACCCGCTGTGGGAGCAAGGCGCCGAGCGGAATCTGGAATGGCAGG
>JAKCAB010000366.1 GCA_021839785.1 bacterium
GGGCGGGGTCCAGGAGACGCCGTCGTAAACGCTGTAAACCGGGGCCGTCCGCTGCACCACGCCGTCGCGGGTCACGTAATTTTCCCACACGGCCAGCGCAAAGCCGTCGGGGCTGAAGGCGATCGAGGCCTGCCGCGGCGGCGCGAAGGCGAGGGAATCGGCGCCCGCCATGCGCGCGATTTGCAGCGCCGCCGGGCAATTGCCAATCGTGATGGGGTCAAACAGGTTCACCGATTTGTCGAAACCGAGACCGCAGCAGGTCAGGGCCAGATTCGCGTTGGCGCTCAATTTCAGACAAAGCCCGTCCCAGTACACCGGCGGCGAATGGGTTGCATCCAGGACGATCGGGGCACTGAGGGCGGCGGAAGGTTTGATGTTGGCCGTGGCCTCGCAAACCGCCGCTTCCACGTCGGCGCCGACCGGCAGCGTGACGTTCAGCGCCGGCGTCACCGTCGCGCCCACCTGCAAATCCGGCTGCACCTGGGCGCCAAGCGAGACCTGGCCGTCGAGGCAGAGGACCACGCCGACCTGGCCGTTGAACTTCAGACCGCAGAGGTCGATGGGGCTGGGCAACGCCGCCCCCCAGATGGGCACGCACTGGCCGCCGGGCAAAGGCACCGTCCACGGCGGCAGGCTGTAGGTGGCGTCGGGCAGGCTGGCGCCGGCGAGGTTCAGGGCCCGTTGCTCGTTGATGACCGGCATGTCCAGCAATGTGACTTGGGCGGTCGCTGCTGCCTGGCCCGACCAGCCGCCATAGGTGTAAAAGCGCTCGGTCAAGGCAATGCCCAGGTTGAACGTGTTTTGCACGGTCTTGAACTTCAGGTCCACCGGGTTGTCGAACAGCGGCGTTCCCAGTCCGGGAATGCCGCCCGGCAAAGTGCCCTTGAACTCGTAACGCAACTGGTAGAAGTCCTCGCGTGTGACCTTCAATTGCGGGTTCTGGACATGGCCCGCGTACCAGCGGTCTCCCAGGTTCACCACGTCCACGGGGAATTCCCAGTGCCCCACCTCGGTAAAGAAGGTGCTGATCGCGACGATGGACAAGGTGAGCTTGCCCGGCGGCAGTTCCAGCGAGTTGAAGTCCGCGGTGAACGCGGGAAAGTCGAACGGGCTTTGGTTGAAAACTGGGGTGGGCGAACTCGCGGGCGCGCTGGCCACGACCTGACCGCCCTTTTTGAGCGCGAAACCGATGATCAAGGGCGCGTCCGACGGCAGCAGCACCCGCTGTACGCGCGCCCAAAACCGCACGTTCACCGGCGGCAGGCCCTTGCCTTTGAGCGACACCAGCCGGGCAAACGGCGTATCGGACCACTCGCCCACCTCGGCCGGTTGGGTGCCGGAGAAAGATCCGCCGGGCAGGGCGAGGGCGCCGGCGCCCACCAGATAGACCGGCGGGAAATTCAGCGCGGCTGGCACCGGCTTCGCCACCAAGTTCACCGACGCTCCGGCTGGCAAATCCTCCGATGCCGGCGGGTAGCCATCCAACACCGTCTGCACCACATACCGGCTCGGCGGCAGCCGGGAAAAGGCAAAGCGACCCGAGTTGTCCGTGACCGTCTCGGCCACGGTAAGCCCCGCGGGGTCCAACAATCGCACGGTCGTACCGGCACCCACCCCGGCGCCATTGGCGTCTTCCACCGTGCCCGCGATACCAGCCGGTGCCGGCGGGACGACCTCGAAATCCGCAAACACGAGTTCGCCCACGGCGCCACCGGCGGGCAGGACACCAATCCGGGCCACGCCGGGAGCGGCATCGGCGGGCACCCGCACGGACATGGCGAACGCGCCGGTAGAATCCGCGGTGCCGGCGGCCAACGTCCGAAGCTCTCCGCCTTCCTCCCAGTAGAAACGAAGATCGGTGTTGCCGGCAGGAACTTCCCCCTGAAGACGCACCGTCGAAGCAGGGGGGCCGGTGGCGGGCTCGAGGATCAATCGGTTGGCGGCCAGGGCACTTGCATGAATGCACCAGGCCAACAGCAGTCCGCTGGCACTGATCGCTTGCATTAGGGCACTAGACTACTCACTCCGGGCACTGCCAGCAAGCCACGACTTTGACATTTCATGGCCTCCGTCTCCGCGGGCGGCTGCCTCCCCGCGGGCCAGGATCCCAGCACGAAAGTCAGGTCAGCTATGGTCAGGGAACCGGGAGGTCCACCCGCCGCTCCTGCCAGGTGCGCGTGCGCATGTCGCCCAGCCAGGGGGCGGGATATTTGCGATCCAGGTGCAGTTCGGCAAACGCGATCGGTTTTTCCGCCGTCGCTTCGGCCATGACTTCTCCCAGCGGGTCGAGCACGAACGTTTTCATGTCATAGCTGGAGGTGACGAGAAAGACGTGGTCCTCGATGGCGCGGGCCTTGGCCAAAACTTCATTGCCGCCCCAGATCGGCAACAGGATCAACTCGGCGCCTTGGGCGGCCAACGCGCGGGCCGGCTCCGGAAACTGCACGTCCCAGCACACCATCAGCCCGATGCGACCAAAATCTGTGTCGAACACCGGGTATTCGTTGCCGTGCGTGAGGCCGATCTCCCATTCCTCGCGCGGCAGGTGAGTCTTGCGGTACCGCCCCGCGAGTTCGCCGTCCCGACCGATCAGCACAGCCGTGTTGTACACGACCGCGCCCACCCGCTCATAGACGCCCGCGACGATGTAAGTGTGCAGCCGCCGCGCCAGTTCGCCCAACCGCTGCGTGGTGGGGCCGGGCACCGGCTCGCTGACTTCGACGTCGCTTTTGCCGGTACCGACCACAGTGATGCCTTCCGGCAGACAAACGAGGTCCGGCTTCAGCGGCGCAGCATCCTCGAGGCACCGGCAGAACTGGCCAACGCTCTCCGCCGCGGACGCGGTATTGGCGGGACGATGCTTGATGGTGACCACGCGCACGACACGGTCCGGCGGGTTCGGTTCCTCGGCGAACGTCACATCGTCCCACCAAACGCGACCCTTCTCCGTGAACCCCAGGCAAAGCCACACCTCGGCGCTCGCCGCCTTGGCGGGCGCGGTCGCGAGGTATTCCATCCGCGTCCACTCGCCTTTGCGGCGCGGGCTGCCGGCGTAATCGGGCGGAGCCACGCTTTGGCCTTTAGTGTCCAGCCAGCCCAGTCGCGCGATAATCGAGCGGCGTTCAAAGGCGACGCCTTGCGCGCGGTACCAGGCGGTGAAGCGGTAGGTGCGCCCTGGTTGAATGCCGGCAACGCGCTCCCGCCAGGCGCCAAACGCCGCGGCATTGCCGGCGCTGTCCATTGCCAGCGCGCCGGGCTGGCTCCGGCCGACGGCCGGGTCGAACGCGAAGTGCGGCCGGATTTCGTCGCGCGGCGCCCACGGTTGCCAACCGCCCGGCATGGCCAGGGCCTGGTTCGGCCCATCGGTTTTCGTCGATGCCGGCTGAGCCGTCAGCGAGGTGGCCGCAGACATAAAGGGCCACAGAAGCACCAGCACCCGCACGGTACTGGTCTGGAAGATTTGGTGCGTCTTCATTTGAATGCTGTGTTTGGCTAGTCCGAAACGAGGCCACGGTTCTGGCCACGCTGGCTTTCTTGTTTCCGATGACGTGCCGAATGGCTAGGCTGAACTGCGATCGAGATGAACGCAACGTCAGTCCAGAAACCGCCCGCTCCCAACACTATCGCGCTTCCGCGCCTTGCCGTGGTGCGGCAGCGCTTCCCCGCCTCGCCGCCAATCGACATCGCCGGCACGATCGCCGAGCAGCTCGCGCCCATCGCCCGCGGACTGCGGCCCGGCGCGCGCGTCGCAGTGGGCGTGGGCAGCCGCGGAATCGCGAACCTGCAGGCGATGGTCCGCGCTGTGCTGGATGTGCTTCGAAAAGCCGGCGCGGCACCGTTCATCCTGCCGGCGATGGGCAGCCACGGCGGCGGCACCGCCGAAGGCCAGCTTGCGCTGCTGGCGGAATACGGCGTCACCGAAGCCGCGCTGGGCGTCCCGATCCGGGCCGCGATGGACGTGGCAGCCATCGGCGAATTGCCAGACGGCCACCCGATCGTGTGCAGCGCCGCAGCGTTGCGCGCAGACGCGGTCCTCGTCATCAACCGCATCAAACCGCACACCGACTTCGGCGGGCGGCTGGGCAGCGGTTTGTTGAAGATGCTCGTCGTTGGCCTGGGCAAGCGCGTCGGCGCGGCGAACTTTCACGCGGCCTCAGCGTCGCTTGGCTACGAACGCGTGCTGCGCGCGGCCGCGAACGTGGTTACCGCCCGCCTGCCCTTGCTCGCCGGCGTGGCCATCGTCGAAGACCAGCGACACCAAACTGCGCGCCTCGAGGTGGTGCGGCCGGCGGACCTGGTCGGGCGCGAAGAAGTCTTGTGCGCGGAGGCGGCCCGGCTGATGCCGCGCCTGCCGTTCGCGGAGGTCGATCTCCTGATCGTCGATCGAATGGGCAAGAACATCAGCGGCACCGGCATGGACCCCGCGGTGATCGGGCGCATGATCCACGGCTACTCGCTCGCCGGCGACGCCGAGCGGCGCCGACCGCACGTTTGGCGGCTGTTTGTGCGCGACCTCACGCCGGAAAGCCACGGCAACGCCATCGGCCTTGGCCTGGCGGATTTCACCACCACGCGCCTCGTACAGGCGATGGACCGCGGCGTCACCGTCACCAACTCCTTGACCGCGCTCTCGCTCCAAGGCGCGAAGGTGCCGATCTACTTCGACACCGACCGCGAAGCCATCGCCGCGGCACTCGGTTCCTTGGGTCGGACCGACACGAGCACCGCGGGCGTGGTGCGGATCGCCGACACACTCTCGGTGGAAACGCTGTTGGCCTCCGAGGCTTTGCTGGCGGAGGCGCAGGAGAATAACGAGCTTGAAGTGGTCGGAGCACCCGAAGCCATCGCTTTCGATGCGAACGGAAACTTGCCGCCGCTCGCAGAGTCGATGTTGCGGCGTTAGGCCAGCGCCGGATCGACTTCCTCGGGCTGCCAGAGCCAGCGGCCTTCCATGCCGCCGGCGACGACTACGGTCTGGCCAGTGAGGTGGCCGGCGAGCTTGTCGGAAGCCAGGAAGACCACCGCGTTCGCGACGTCTTCCGGTCGCGCCAGCTTCGGCAAAGCCATCGTCGCCGTCACCCGCCGTACCGCCGCTGCGTCGTCCAGTTTGTAGGCGGTGCGCGGAATCACGGTCCAGCCGGGGCACACGCAGTTCACGCGTCCGCCGCAGTAATCCGCGGTGTTCGGCGCCAGCCGGGCGATTTCGTTCTTGAGCGTGCGGGTGAGGCCGAACGCCAGCGCCGCCTTCGCGGACGCGTAATCCGCGTGGCCGGCCTCGCCAAAAACGGCGGCGGTCGAGCCGATCAACACCGCGTTGCCGCGCCGCTGGTCACGAACGACGCGGAAGAACTCGCGCAGGCACAGAAAGGCCGAAGTCAGCACGGCGTCGAGCGTGGCCTGCCATTGATCGAGCGACAGGTCGGGCAGCGGAACGTCGCGGTTCTCCCAAGCGCCGGCGTTGGCCACCAGCACGTCCACGCGCCCGAAGCGTTTCCGCGTCGCGGCGAAGACTTGTTTCACCGCCGCCTCGCGCCGCAGGTCGGCCGCCACCACGAGCGATTCCGTGCCCGCCAGTTCCCTGGCCAGTGCGTTGGCGCGCGCCTGGTGGCGATGGGCGTGCAGCACGAGGCGCGCGCCTTCCGCGGCGAACGCCCGGGCAATCGCCGAGCCGATGCCACCCGAGGCGCCGGTGATCAGAACGACTTGGTCACGCAACGCGGTTTCCATGCGCGGCAGTCTGCCGGCGGGCCGACGCCTTGGCGAGCCGCCGCGCAAGTGGCCGGCCGGGCGTGTCATGGCGGCACCCGCAGGCTAAACCGTTTCAAGGACTCTTGGGCCGCACGTCGAGACAGACGAGGTCGCCGCGCGCGTTGCGGCAATAGATCAGCCGGTTGGCCAGCACCGGCATGGTCCAGCACTTGCCGCCGAGGACCTGTGCGCGGGAGATCGGTTTGAAGCCGGCGGGGCTGGCGTCGGCCACGATCAGTTCGCCGTTGCCGGTGAGCACAATCAACTTGCCGCCCGCTGCCGTGAGGCCGCCGTTGGGGAGATTCGCCTCGGTCCATTTCACCTGGCCGGTGGCGAAATCGACGCACTTGAGTTCGTTGCCTTTGGTGGCGTCGCCGTGAAAGCCGTACAGGTAGCCTTTCACCAAAACCGGCGTGCTGATGTGCTGCCAGAAATCCTTGCACTGCCAGACCTGCTGGGGCTCGGGCGTGCTCAGGTCGAACAAGGTGCCCGGCTGGCCGAAGGACGAAACGTACAAAAGATTCCGGCGCACCACG
>JAKCAB010000881.1 GCA_021839785.1 bacterium
CGGCCTTTTGGGCGGATGCGCGCATCGACCTGCGCTTGATGGAGTCCGCGGTGGCGGCCAGCGCGGAAACGAATGAGTCGGTCACGATCACGTTGCGCATGGACCCGCGCATGTTGGCGAAGATCAAACGGCTCGCGCGGTCGCGTTACTTGAATTACCAGAGCATGATCAAACAGTGGCTGAGCGAACGGATGGAACAGGAACAGCGCGAGCGCTGAGCCCGGATGACCAGAAACCATTGAACCTGTCGAACATGAGCACAGCGGCACAGACAACTCGGAGCCAGCCCAAGGCCGGTACGCACGGAAGGCGTCCCGGCGGCGGTTTCACGCTGATCGAACTGCTCACGGTGATCTCGATCATTGCCCTGCTGGCCGCCATCGGCGCCAGCATGGCGGGCGTGGCCAGCCGGAAGGCGACGGAATCCAAGTTGCGCAGCGAGCGCGACAAGCTGGTGACTGCCATCGAGAGTTACCGCGCGGATTTCAACCAGTACCCGCCCGACAACGCCCAGAACGGCGTGAACGTGAACCCCGTCATCAACCAACTTTACTATGAGCTGACGGGCACCGTGGCCACCAACCAGGGCCGGGTGTACCTCAGCGGCGACGCCGGGGAGCGCCTGACCGAGACCGCGATCAAGACCGCCTTTCACGGCGCCGGCGGCTTTGTGAACGCGGCGGCCCACCCGGAGAAGCCGAAGAACTACCTCCGCGGTCTCAAGCCAACTCAAATAAAGGACATCGATCTGCCGGGCGGCATCGAGATCGAGTTGCTGGTAGCGCCAGCGCCCTGGCCCCGCAAATGGCAGAACCTGGCTCCGCTGCGCGGGTTGAGCACGGATTGGCGGGTGCTGGAGATCAACCCTTGGAATTACGTGTCCACCAAACCCACGAACAACCCGGCTTCGTTCGACCTTTGGGCGGTCTGGGCCACCGGCCGCGTCGTCAATGGCACCAACGAATACCGGTTCTTCGGCAACTGGAAGGAGTAGGTCATGGCAAAAACCAGAGTCCATCCGCCTGGCTGGCGACGGCTGCCCGTGCATTGGGTGGCCACGCGCTGGCCGGTGCCGCTCCATCAAGGCGCCGCCCACTGCCCCCGTTGGCTGCGCGGCGCGCCGGCGATTATCTGGGCCGGCTTGACTTCGTCCGGCTCTTCGGGCACACGCGAACGCCTTAAACCACTTTTGAGACCATGAAACGAGTCCCACTCCACGCCCGCCGGGGCCACGCCGGCTTTACGCTGATCGAGCTGTTGACCGTCATCGCCATCATCGGCGTGCTGGCGGGGATGATCCTGCCGGCGCTGTCCATCGCCAAGACCAAGGCCAGGATCGCGCTGGCGAAAAAGGACATGACCGTGATCATCGGCGCGGTCAAGGCCTACCAGGCCACTTACACGCGCTTGCCGGCCTTCAAACGGACCCGCGACTCCATCACCGCCACCTGCCCGGATTTCACTTATGGCACTGTCGCGAATTCGGGTCCGAGCGCCTTGCCCACGCTGCTGGACGGCCGGGGCCGGTCGCTCCTTCCCATTGGCAACACGGGCAACACCGGTGGCTGGCAGGCGAACAACTCCGAACTGGTCGCCATCCTGCGCGACATGGAACGTTTCGGTGACGGGCGGCTGACTGTGAATAGCGGGCACAGCCTGAATCCGCAGAAGCAGAATTTCCTCGATGACTTCAAGGATAAAAACTACGCGCGCCCGCCGGGGCCGGGTCGGCCGGCCGTTTATGCCGGCGGGGGCGTGGGACCGGATGGCGTGCTCCGCGATCCGTGGGGCAATCCGTACATCATCACGCTGGACTTGAACTTCGATGGCCATTGCCGCGATGCCTTTTACCGGATGGCGAGTGTCTCGATGCAGAACGGCGACCTGGGCTTCTTCGGGCTTCGGCGCAATGCCGCCGCGGAGAGCGGCGACACCGGCGCGAACCGGTTCGAGGTGCAGAGTGACGTAGTCGTGTGGTCGCTCGGGCCGGACGGCGCGGCGGACGTGAACACCAAGGCCAACGCGGGCCTGAACAAGGACAACATTTTGAGCTGGAAGTAACGCTTCCGGCAAACGGCGATGAAAACGAAGGCCCACGGCAACGCTCCCCGCGAATCTAGCACGGGTGCCGGTCTCGCCGTGCGATCGCGCGGGGCGTTCACGTTGCTGGAGATGCTGATCGTGATCGCCATCATCGGCATGTTGGCGGCTTCCAGCGTGCCCGCCATTCGCGCGCTGACGCAGACCAACACCATCGCGGCCGGACATCGCCAGGTTCTGGACGACCTCGCGCTGGCGCGGCACCTGGCCATGAGCGGCCGGCGGGTGGTCTATGTGGTGCTCGTGCCGCCGACGATGGCGGACCAGTTCCGCCGGGTCAGCACCGACAACCTGCTCACGGCCAAGGAGCGCGATCTGGCCATGCGCCAGCTCACGAACCTGGTGTCCAGCCAATACACCGGCTACGCTTTGTTTACGCGGCGCACCGCCGGTGACCAGCCCGGCAGCGAGCACCCGCTGTATCTCACCGCTTGGAAACACCTCCCCGACGGGATGATTTTCGGCACGAACATCTTTGTGGACCTCGGCAAGGACTGGTTGACGGTGGCCAACAATCCCGCCGTCGCGAATCGCCCGCTGCCTTACGCCTGGTTTCCGTTTCCGTTCGAAAACAGCCCGGAAATCCGCCTGCCTTACGTCGCTTTCGATGCCCGCGGGCACATGTATTACGAGGGTGGGGTGCTGCCGGGACAGCCGGGCGAGTCGATCCCGCTGATGCGGGCGAGCGTGTTTTACCCGAAGGACAGCCGCGGCCAGTACGTCCTGACCAGCCGGCCGGACCTGGCCATTACCGAGCACAACGAGACCAATCGCATGAACGTGCGGGTGGACTGGTTGACCGGCCGCGCGAAGGTCTTCAAACCGTGGGAACAAACGGCCGCCTGGAAATGAAAATGTCCGCCTCATCCGCCGTTCGCCAGTCCGTTGCCGCGGGTTGCCGCCGGGTCGGACGCCCGCGCGAAGCCGCGTTCACGATGGTCGAGATCGCCATCTGCATCGGCGTGGTGGCGTTCGCCCTGGTGGCGATCATCGGCGTGCTGCCCACCGGCTTCGAGGTGCAGCAGAAGAACCGGGAAAACACGATCATCAACCAGGAGGGCAACTTCTGGCTGGAGGCCCTCCGCGGTGGTGCGCTCGGACTGGACTATCTCACCAACAACGTGGACACGATCGCCATCCCGCCGACGCGTGTGTTGTCCACCACGAACGGAATTCGCAGCGGCCGCGACATCATCGGCCTGTTGACCCAGCCGGCGCGCGTGCAGGGCTTTCGCCTGCTACGGGTGCCGGTGACGGCTTACGTGCGCGCGCTCACCGGTCCCGCGGGCGAAAAGACGCCCAAGAACGACTTTGCGTTCACCTACCGCCTGACGGCCGAAGTGGTGCCGTACAGCGCCACGGCGCGGCCCGAAACGAACTGGCACGAAGCCGGCCTGCCCCTCGACTTGATGCTCTACCGCTCGAATCTGTGGGTGAAGAGCCAGGTGATGGCCACCACAACCTACGACCTGAGCCTGACGCTCGAATGGCCGGTGTACACGGCCAGCAAGCAAATCCGGGTGGGGAACAACCGCAAGGTGTTCCGGGCCTTGGTCAACGGCGTGATCACCAGCACCAACGACAGCCGGTTGGGCGATATGTACTGGCTGCGCTCCCTCGAATTTCTCAACCAGCCATGATGCTCGCGCCTTCCTCGCTTCGCCGTCGCCGCCTGCGCGCCTTCTCCTTGATGGAGCTGATGCTCGCGGTGGGGATCATGGGCCTGATCGTGGCCGCGCTTTATACGGTGTTCGACCACACCCAGCGCGCGCTGCGGGCGAACGTCAACCAGACGGACGTGCTGGAAGGCGGGCGCTTTGCGATGGAACTGCTGGTCCAGGATCTCCGCGGGTTGTCCGCCGCCGGGCAAAGTCCGGAGACCAACTTTCTCTACTCGCTCAGCCCCGCGATCAACGTGGGCGCGCTGAGTCCGCTCAAGCCGGCGGATCTGTTGAAGCGGTATTACGAGAGCAACCAACCGAAAGACTTCAGCGCCTACCTGCCCACCGTGCAGCTCCTGGACGGCGGCAAGGGGTACCGCACGAACGTGCTCGAGGAGTTGTTCATCTTCTCCCGCACGGGCGTTCACTCGTCCGGCACCGCTTACCGCGTCATCAACGTGGAAGACGGCGTTGGCACGCTGGCGCGGTACTCGTTCGAGCACGACAGCCGGATCATCACCCCCGGGCTGTTGAGCAGCAATGCGCTCGGTCAACTGGCGCGGAACTACGCCCAGTTGCTCGACGGCGTGGTGCATTTCCGCGTCCAGGCGTTCGATGCGCTGGGCTATCCCATGACCTGGACGAACCGCGACTGGTACGCGGGCACCAACACGCAGGCGAACCTCGCTTACGGCTACCGCTTGGGTCAGGATCTTCAACTCGACCCCGACGTGCGCCTCAAGACCGAGACGCTGACCGTGTTCCGTAGCAACGCGCTGCCGTCGGCGGTCGAACTGGAGGTCGGCGTGCTGGAGCCGGACACGCTGGCGCGGTTCCGCCAGTTGCCCAGCGGTTCCGTCTTCGCCGAACGTTTCCTGTCGAACCACGCCGGGCAGGTCCAGCTTTTCCGCCAGCGCGTGCCGATCTGGCAGGCCCCACCCCTCCAGGCTGCCTCGCAATGAAGCTATCCGCCCCCATTCCCAAGCTGACGTCCCCGGCACCGGCCCCGCGGCGCGCCTTTGGCCGCGCGGACCGCGCGCAAGCCGGCGTGGCGCTGGTCATCACGCTGGTGATGCTCTCAATCGTCACCTTGATGGCCATCACCTTCCTCGCGGTCAGCCGGCGCGAGCGCGCGGCGGTGACGGTGATCGAGGACCAGACCCGCGCCCGCCAGATGGCCGAAAGCGCCGTGGCGCGGGCGGAGGCCGAGTTCGTGGCCCGCGTGGTCGCCTCCAGCAATCTCTTGAACTACGACTTCATCGTCTCGACCAATTTCATCGGCCCTTACGGGTTCGATTCGCGGCTGCCGCTCGCGGTGGCGAATCCCACCAACGTCAACTACGACCTCGTGCAAGGTGGCGGCGCGGTGGCGGCCAACGCCAATTACTGGGCGCGCAACATCGGCAATCTCCAGTACGACCCGCGGCCGCCGGTGTTCATCCAGACCAATCTTAACAAGAGCCAGCCTGGGGTGCCGGAGTTCCGGTTTTACCTCGATTTGAACCGCAACGGCCGCTTCGATTCCAATGGCCCGTTGCCCGAGCTCGGGTTGCGCGGACAGTACCTCAACACCAACGGACTCGACTGGCGCAACGGCGAGATCGTCCTGACCAATTTCTTCGTGGGCGACCCGGAATGGATCGGTGAACTCCAAGACCCCACGCAGCCGCACGGCCCCACCAACCGGTTCGTTGGCCGCATGGCGTACCTGGTCCAGCCGGCCGGCAAGAGCCTGGACTTCAATTTTATTCACAACCACGCGCTGCGGTTGGCCGACAACACGCTGCAAAACGACGGCTATTATCGCAACCAGGGCTTCGGTTCCTGGGAGTTGAACCTCGCGGCCTTCCTCCACGACCTCAACACCAACGTCACCCGCAATTACAGCTACGCCGGTCTGAACTCGCCCAGCGCCAGCGAAGCCGCGCGCGACGCGCTCTCGTTCCTGCGTTACCGCTACTCGAACCGCGTGGACACCCTGCTCAGCGTGCGGGCGCTTTTCGGCAAGACCGGCGCAGATGCCTTCGCCAACGACTACATCGACGGCAACGCGGACGGTCCGGCCTTCGGCGCCACGAACGTGCTCGGCCTGACGACCGACAACGACGAAACGCCGCCAGGCAAACCGTGGGCCGGCAGCGACAGCCCGCGCACTTACGTGGATTTGGAGGAGTTGTTCGACACGAACAAGGTCATCGACTCGACCGCCGGCGGACGCACGCGTTGGCCGGCGCGGCTGCTCCTGGCCCAGAGCGGTTATTCCACTTACGACCGCTACACCTTCTATCGCCTGTTGGGCCAGATGGGCACCGATTCCGGGCCGGCGGTCCGGGACAAGGTCAACCTGAACTGGAACAACCAGCCCCCGCTGGGCGCGACCAACTTCGTGCCGTGGACGCCGACCCAGTTCTTCGAAACCGCCGCGAACCGTCTGTTGGTGGCCGCCCGCAAGACCAACGTCGTGGTCGCCGGCGGCCGGGCCTACACGAATTTCTACATCGGCGAC
>JAKCAB010000403.1 GCA_021839785.1 bacterium
CGGATGCCACCCGGCCGAAAGTGATAATGAACGATGACCAGTCGCAACCACGGTAATTTTCAGGGGGCAAGGCCGGGGGTCAAATCGCATTTTCGGCAGCAAGGATTTTCAGCGATGCCCGGCAATCCTCGCTTGCCACCGGCCGGGGTGTGAACCGATAGTTACCCTAGCATGGCGGATTTCTTCCAGACTGGCGCCATTGCCACCTTGCACCGGCTGGGCCTGCCGGACGTGGCGCGGCTCGAACAACAGCTCCAGGAGTACAGCCGGGAGACACCGATCGCGTTGGTGCTGCCCTGCCACGCACGGGAGCTGCGCACGCCCGCGCTACGGGGCATCCTCCGCGAACTCCGGCAGGTGCCCTACCTGCGCCAGGTGATCGTGGGTCTCGATGGCGCGAACGCGGAGGATTGGCGCCGCGCGCGCCGGCTGTTTCGCACGCTGCCCCAGAACCCGGTGCTGTTGTGGAACGACGGCCAGCGCATGAAACGACTGCTGGAGAAGCTCGAGGCGGCCGACTTGTCGATCGGGCAGGCCGGCAAGGGCCGCAACGTCTGGCTGTGCTGGGGTTTTGTCATCGCCAGCGGCCAAAGCCGGATGGTCGCCATGCACGATTGCGACATCCTCACCTACAACCGGGAATTGCTGGCCCGCCTCTGCTATCCGGTGGCGCATCCGAGTCTGGGCTTCGACTTCTGCAAAGGCTACTACGCGCGGTGCAGCACCCAACTCAACGGGCGGGTCATGCGGCTGCTCGTGACACCTCTGTTGCGCGCGCTCAAGAGCATCGTCGGCCAAGTGCCGTTCCTGGTTTACCTCGACACCTACCGCTATCCGCTGGCCGGCGAATTCTCGCTCGACGTGGACCTGGTGCGCCGCAATCGCATTCCGTCGGATTGGGGGCTGGAAATCGGGCTGCTGGCGGAGGTCTATCGCAACTGCGCGCCGCGCGCCATCTGCCAGTCCGAATTGTGCGACAACTACGACCACAAGCACCAGGAACTGTCGCCACGCGACGACGAGAAAGGCCTGAACCGGATGGCCGTGGACGTGACCAAATCAGTCTTCATTCGGATGGCCGCCGAGGGCATCAAGCTCGACGCCGGGCTTTTCGACACCCTGGCCAGCGCGTACATGCGGCAGGCCGAAGACACGCTGCGGTTTTACGCCGCCGACGCGGCCGTCAACGGCCTGCGCTATCCGCGGCACGAAGAAGAGAAGGCCACCGCCACCTTCGCCCGGAGCATCCAGACCGCCGCCAAAGCCTTCCTGCAAGACCCGCTCTGGACGCCGCTCATCCCGAATTGGAACCGCGTGCAATCCGCGCTGCCGGACTTTCTGGACGAGTTCCACCACGCCGTGACCCTGGACAACAAGAACTGACCGCCGCTTCTCCGCAAAACTAGCGGCCCAAAAACGCGAGCGGCAGCGGGACTGGGATCGACCGCCGGGATCCGCGCAGCGAAGTAAAGTATTTCCAAACGTGGGAGCGCGGGCTAAAGAGGGTGCGTGCGTCCGTAGCTCAATTGGATAGAGCTTCTGACTTCGGATCAGAAGGTTGCAGGTTCGAGTCCTGCCGGACGCGCCATCCTCATAATCAATGCCTTACGTCTGCAATCTCCAAAAGTCACAATGCTAGGTTACAATAAGTCCAGGGATGTCCAGCATCGTCCAGCACCTTTCCAAAGGGCTGTGGCGAGCATCGATGGACCGTCACGAAGAGTGTCCGGTCATCGCTCGCGGCGTCGTGTGATTCCAAGCTCAACCGAACCGGTGACAAGCGAACGGTGGGCGGCGGTCAGTTGTCGCCGACCCAGGTAGTGTCCAAGGCCAAGTCTGCCCGGAACCAGATTCCCCCGCGTTTTACGGCGGAACGTTTTCACCGGTACAGCACCGGTTCCTTCCGCCAGTCCTTGTCCTTGTCGAAGCCCATCTCGGCGACGCGGGGACGGCGCTCGCGCAGGCGGACAGATTCGATGCCCAGCAGGCAGCCTTGCGAGGCCGGGTTCCGGCCCACGCAATCCAGGCGCAGCGTGTAGTCGCCCGGCTCGGGCCAGAAGTCGAGCAGGTGCACCTCCTCGTTCCCGGTCTTGGCGCTGTAGAAATCGACCGGCCCGCCCAGCTTCACGCCATTGACGGAGACCTGGTAGCGGCCGAAATCGTAGGACTTGGTGGCGTTGAGCAACAGTCGCAGCGGCTCCTTCTTCGTGACCTTGAACGGGATTTCCAGCCAGGCGCCTTCCGGTTTCGCGGGACGGTAGAGCAGTTGCGGACCGTCGTAGAAATCGAGTTGCTGTGGCGTGACCTCGCCAGGGCCGTGGTGGCTGGCGTCGGCGAAGTCGCGGGCGTAGGCGATGACGCGTTCCAGGCTGGGCAGGCGCCGTTCGCTGGCCGGCGGCACGGGCGGTTGCGGCGTAGGCTCGCCGGTCTGGTACCAGAACGCCACGCTGGCGTAGTCGTCTTCGCGCTCGTTCCAGCTCGTGGATTTGTTGGCGGGATTCTCGTCCGGCGCGATCCAGCCGAAGTGCTCCAACGTGAACTTGATCCCGGTGTCGAAGACGAGCGGGTCGTTGAGGTGCCAGCGATACGCGGCGGTGTGTCCGCCGACAATCCCCCACTGGTCGAAGTACGGCACCCCGAAATACGGCGTGCTCGTGGTCTGCAGGCCCCACGCGGAAAGGAAATAATCCTCCGTGCCGGTGCCCCAGATCGAAGGTTTCGCCTCGCCGTCGATGTAGATCTTCTCGTCGCCTTCGCCGAACCACGCCGGGCTGCGGGTGCGCACCGCGAGCACGGTGCCGACGTACTGGCCCTTGCCCTGGGTGTCGAGCAGCACGTAGTCCTGGCCGTGCCGGACCGGATATTCCTGGCGGTAGTGGGCGTAAAAGTACGGCGTGTCGTCGGGCAGGCTGTCCTTCTTGATCCAGTCGATGTTGTAGTAGAGGAGGCTGATCGGCTTCTCGCTCTGGTTGACGATCTCGATCCGCGCGGATTTCCGAAACGGCATCTGCCAAAAGCAATTGTAGGAGTCCGCGTCCTCGACGATGACCGGCAGGCTGATCACCTCGCGGCGCTGGCCAAAGCAGTTCGCGAAGAAGTCCCCCACCGGCGCCTCGACGGCGGGCCGCTCGCTGCCATCCCAGAACATCCGGAGCAACATTTCCTGGTGATTCGCCGAGCCGCTCTTCGCCCAACCTTGCGGTTCGGGGCCGAGGAAGGTGACCCAGATGTGGGTGATCACGCCGGGGCCTGGTTCGTCCAGCAGGACATGGGTGGCGCCGGGCGGGACGGTGAAGTTGTCCCAGTTGCTCGCCTCGTCGAGGTCGCCGCGCGGCTCGGCCTTCGGGTCGAACTTCGCGTCCGGACCGCGCCGCAGCGGACCGACCCGCGAGGTCGAGGTGGCGCGCATCGAGCGGCCGGATTGGGGTTTGGCGAGGTCGTCGAGCGGTCCGGCCGAAACCGCGGCGCACAGGACACAGGCGAAGAGTAATGAGGGACGCATGGCCAGGCTTGTAATCCCGCCGCGAGGCGGAAGCAACCGAAAGCCGGACGCGAACCGGGGGCGCCGGTAGCGGTGAGTTCGCCGGCTGTGTGTTGGAAGCGCCGATGTCCTTCCGGCCTCCGAGCCGGCTAATCCGCCTTGCGCAGCACGGCGACATAGGCGCCGTCGGCTTTGTCGTCGGGCGGAAACAGTTCGCGTTCGGTCGCCACCGTGAATTCGGGGTGGGCGACGATGAAGGCGTCCACCACGCCGCGGTTCTCCTCGGACTCCAGACTGCACGTGCTGTAAGCCAGGGTGCCACCGGGGCAGAGCAGCGGCGCGGCTTGTTCGAGCAGGGCGAGCTGGGCCCGCGACAGGCGCGCGATCTCTTCCAGGCGCAGGCGCCACCGCAAGTCCAGTCGGCGCCGGACGACGCCGGTGTTCGAACACGGCGCGTCCACGAGGATGCGGTCGAACTCGCGCAGCGGCGCGTCCTCGACGGAGGCGACGACGGTGCAATCGGCGCAGAGCCGCTCGCAGTTTTCACTGAGACGCTGGCGGCGCGCGACCGAAGGCTCGACCGCCACGAGGGACACGTCGTTTTCGAGCATCTGGGCGAGCAGGGTGGTCTTGCCGCCCGGTGCCGCGCACAGATCGAGGACGCGGTCGCCGGGCTTGGGGTCCAGCATCCGCGGCGCGAGCAACGTGCTGGGATCCTGGACGTAAAACCAGCCCTGACGGAAGCTGGCCAGGCTGCCCAGTGGCGGGTGCGACTTCAGCTCGAACACCAGGTTTTCCGGAATCCAGTCCCAGCGCCCGAAGTCGTAGCTGAAGTCCTCGATCCGCCATTGCTCGATCAACTTGGCGGGCTCCACCATCAAGGTGTTCATGCGCGCAAACGTGCGCGGCGGGGTGTTGTTCCATGCGAGCAGTCGTGCCGTTCGCGCCGCGCCCCAGCGGGCCGACCACCGGTCCACCAGCCAACCGGGGTGCGACCACCCGACCGCCGGGTTGTCCGTTTTGAGGCGGTCGAGCAAGGCGCGGGTCGCCTCGCGTTCGCGGGCCAAGCCGCGCAGGATAGCGTTAACGAACCCCGAATCGCCCGGCCCGGCCAGGCTGACGGTCTCGTTGACGGCGGCGTGGTCCGGGACGCGGTCGAGCCAGAACAACTGGTACAAGCCGAGCCGGAGCAGAACTTGCACGGCGGGCGTCTGGCGGCGGGAGCCGGTCTTGCGCTCGATCAGCCAGTCGAGCGTGGCCTGCCAGCGCACCACCCCGAAGACGAGTTCCTGGGCCAGGCCCCGGTCCACGGCCGGCAGCCGGACCGCGGCCAGGGCGGCGTCCAACAAGTCTTCGACGTAATCGCGGCCCGTTTCACGGTCGAGCAAAACGCGGAAGGCAATTTCTCTTGGTTTGCGCTGCAACACTTGGCAATATTGACGGTCACGTTCTTGGAAGCGAGTCGTAAACGGACATGAGAGAAGAGCTAGAAAGTCTGGTCTCGACAGGCAAGATCGAACGCCGCCACGTGGATCCCTTGTTGACGTTGATCCAGTGCGGGTTCTGCGAGCACCGCGGGTGGGGATTCGGTCGCATCCGGCAAGTGGACCCGGTCTTTGGCCGGTTCACCATCGATTTCACGAACAAGCCGGGCCATTCGATGGACCTCGCCTTCGCGGCCGAACTGCTCAAGGCCATCCCGCGCGACCACATCCTCGCCCGCAAGGCGGAAGATCTCGCCGGGTTGCGCCAGATGGCCGCCCTGCACCACCTCGACGTCATCAAGCTGGTGCTGCGAAGCTTCGGTGGCAAGGCCACGGTGGACCAACTCCAGCGCGCGCTGGTGCCTGACGTCATCGCCACCGACTGGCGGAAATGGTGGGAAGCCGCGCGCCAGGAGATGAAACGCGACGGCCACTTCACGGTGCCGCTGAAAAAGACCGAACCGATCGTTTACCAGGAGGCCGAGGTCAGTCTGCAGGATCGCTTGATGACGGACTTTCGCGCCGCCCGTGGCCTGAAAGCCCGGCTGGTCATCGCCGGCGAGTTGCTGAAATCCATCGCCGACCTGACCGACGCCAAGGCGACGGCGACCGAGGCGATCGCCACGCTGAATTCCGAGATCGCCAGCCATCAGCGCACCATGCCCGCGCTGGCGCTCGAAGCGATCTTCATGCGCGACGACTTGCGCCAGGCCGTCGGGGCGGACGCCCCGGCGGAAGGCGAAATGGCCGCCACCGCGATCTGGGCTCAAGTGAGCGACGCGGGCGAGGTGTTGGAACAGGTTTCCGGACCGAAGCACAAACGCGCGCTCCAATCGTTCCGCGACGCCAACCCCTTAGGCTGGCATGGGGCGTTGCTGCAAGGGCTCAACTCCCTCAGCGCCAAGCTCTGCGCGGAATGCGCAAGCCTCCTCATCGAAGGCGACCATTGGCTGGCGCTGAAGGACCGGGTGCTGCGGCTCGTCAGTCAGCACGCGGCCAGCAGCGAACTGCTGTACTGGCTGGCCAAGGAGCGCAGCACCGACCAGTTCGCGGACATTCTCGGGCCGGAGGTTTTCCGCGCCATGCTGAGCGCCATCGAGCGGGACCAGTTCAACGAGCGCAAAAAGCACCAGCTTCGCGACTACATCATGGACGACTCCGTGCTCTTGGTGGAGTTGATCGAGTCGGCGGACATCGAAGTCATCAAAGACCTGACGCGCGCCCTCCAGCTTTCGCCGAGCTTCGATGACATGGACAAGCGCTCCTTGCTGGCGCGCATCGTGAAGCATTTCCCGTCGGTGC
>JAKCAB010000813.1 GCA_021839785.1 bacterium
GAGTTCGCGCGGGTCCAACGCCTTGACCGTGGCCTGGGTGCCCACCGGCATGTACACCGGCGTGTCGATGACGCCGCGCGCGGTGGTCAGCCGGCCCAGGCGGGCCTTGGACGAAGGATCGGTCTTCAACAACTCGAACATCGCGCCCGGTTAAAGCAGGAAACCCGCGCTGGCGCAGCACAGAACTATTTTCGGAGCCGGAACGATGCAGTTGAAATGGGGAGCGCGGGCCGCTGGCGTGTGGATTTCGGCGGCCCGCCGAACACCTCGGCTCCCGACATCTCTGTTCGCGGTTTGGAGACGCGTCGGTTTGAGGCTCGAAATCGTCGCCGAGCCGGCGACGACGGCACGCGGGCCGCGGTGCTTCGTTTTCCCCGCGCGAGATTCAGTCGAGCGGCGCGATGCCGCCCGCCTCGTCCATGACAAACGCGGCGCCGCTCAGCGGGTAAGGCTGGCGCTTGAAGTCCTCGGCGAGCTTGGTGCGGAACGCGGCCTGGGTGCGCGCGCCGGTGTCGGCCGACCAGCAGATCAGGAAGTCGCGGTTGGGAATGCCGAAACGGAACGGAAAATCCAGGTGTTCGCCCGCCAACGCCCGCCAGCGTGGCAGCAAAATGCGGGCGGCGTCGTAGCCGTCGTTGGTTTGCAGGGCGAGGAAGCGGTCGCGGTCCAGCACCGCGTGGACTTTGAGGTCGTGCGACTTGACCGCGAGGTTGGCGAGGGCGTGTTCAAACGCTTGGTCGAGGGTGACGCCCCAGGCGTCCAGTTCATCGTCGCGGGCGTAACGATAACCGCGCTCGGCGTCGATCACGAAGCCGATGTGCACGCCGGCCACAAAAGGCCGGTGGGCCAGCGGCGCCCGTTGTCGAAACGCCGCCGGCATGAGTTGGGGAAACAAGATCGGCTTCGCTTCGCCCCAGGACAGCCGGCCGGTCAACTCGCCCGTCCGGTCAGCGAGCAAGACCTCGAAATGCTGGCGCACCAATTCGCGCAGGCGGGCGTCCGAGCCGTCGCTGAGTTGGAACTTGGCCTCCAGATTCGCCAAGCCGAATTGCGCCTTGCCCACGCGGATGTGGTCGCCGCCCGGCGACAACCGCGCGGGCTGATCCGGGTACAGTTCACGGACCCACGCCAACACCCGGTCGGCGAAGCTCGGCGGCGGATCGGATGGGTCGGGCGTTTTCATCCGCAGGTGCCGATCAATCTGGTTGGGCAACGGCGCGTTGTCCACGCGGATTTCCAGTGCGGGTCGCCGCGGAGCGAAAGTCACAGGCCAGGAAACGCTTCCATCGGAGCGAGTTTTCACTTTTGTCCCGCGAAGCGAGCGGTTGCTGGCATACTGCCTTGCACACTTTGCGTCGCAATTGCGACAGTTTTTGCTCAAGCTTCTCCAAAGCGAGTTCCAAAGGACTTGCCGGAGGCTCGGAACCGCGCATAGTCGTCGCCGATGTCGATTTGGGGGTAGGACAGCGTGCGGAGCCAACCGCCGGAGCAAGGGAGGATTGCCCGAGGTTGTTTGGCGCGAGCCGATGTTGGGCTGTGACAGCCAAGCTCGGCGGGGTAAAAGACAATCGCATCCCGACCGGGCGGGCGGGTGATCGGGAGGAAGTTGAGTGGGCGCTTGGCGCAGCGGTTAGCGCGTCTCGTTTACACCGAGTAGGTCGGGGGTTCGAATCCCTCAGCGCCCACCATTCCACCAGTTAGTGGGCCCAGCAGGATTTGAACCTGCGACCAAGCGATTATGAGTCGCCTGCTCTAACCGCTGAGCTATGGGCCCGACGCGCCAAAGCAAAGGCACTTGCCGGCTGGCCTGAGCCGGTACCCACGATTTGGGGCGGCAATTCGACGCGGCTTGGCCGATTGCCGCCGGCACAGACCTGGGTGGCAGAAACTCCGTTGCGGCCCACCCCGTGCCATCGGGCAACTACTTTGCGCGCGTGGTTGACATGGGCAAGCTCATTCACGATCCGTTTCGTGACGTTTCAAGGGCGTCTGCCTTCGCCCGTACGCGTGTCCGGGGCTGAACGCACACGGTTTGCCTTTGCTCGGAATGCGGCAGTTCATTCGCAAACCGCGTCGCGGCTGGCCCGGCAAAGCGACTGGCGGGGAGAACTCACTTGCTTGGACCGCGGCCTTCGCCTAGTTTGCATCGCCGTGAGCCAAGAAAAGGCGCTCGCCACGTGCAAGGTGGCCCCCGCAAAACGCCCGGCTGGTTGTCCGCTCAGCCAGGTCCGGGCGGGCACCTCCGTACGCATCAAACAATTGCTGGCGTCGCCCGACCTTTGTCATCGCTTGCGGGAACTGGGGTTGTGCGAGGAACAACGGATCAAGCTGTTGCTACAGGACCGCAGCGTGGTTTGCCAGGTGTGCAACGTGCGGCTGGGCCTGAGCGGTCCGCTGGCGGACTCCATCTGGGTCGAACCGCTCCACCCCGACAAGCAAGCGGCCTGATTGATGGCACCCGAACCGCAGCCGTTGGCTTCGCTCGCCGCCGGCCAGACCGGTGTGGTCACCGCCTTGGTGGTGGCCCCGGAATGGCGCGCCCGCCTGCTGGAACTCGGCCTCACGCCGGGAACGGCGGTCCAGTTGCTGCGTTTCGCGCCTTTGGGCGATCCCGTCGAGATTCGCCTGCGCGGCTCGAACCTGACGTTGCGCCGCACCGAGGCGGAGCAGATTCTGGTGCAACTGCCGCAAGCGGCGCCGACACCGCCTGGTCCCGCGCCGTGCGCCTGATCGCCCGATATCACGACTTCACCGGACCCGGGAGCAACGCGTCCAAAAGCCGGCGTGGCAGGCGGCGGTCCAGCGACCAAGCTTCGTGCGGTGGCGGTGTTGCGTCCGCCACTCGTTGTTGATGTCCGTCACCACGCCCAATTCCGCTCCCCAGGCCCCTGACACGTCAGCGCCAGGCCGGTTTCTCGTCGTGCTGACGGGCAACCCGAACTGCGGCAAGACCACACTGTTCAACGCGTTGACCGGGTTGCGCGCCAAAGTGGGCAACTACGCCGGCGTCACCGTCGAACGCAAGGAAGGCCGCCTGCTGGGCACCGGCGCAGAGCAGCCGATCCGCGTGCTCGACCTGCCGGGTTCCTACAGCCTCAGCCCGCAATCGCCGGATGAGCAGATTGCGCGTGACGTGCTGTTTGGCCGCTTGAAGGAAGTGCCACCACCTAACGCCGTGGTGGTGGTGGTGGACGCCTCGAATCTGGAACGCAACCTGTACTTCGCCACGCAGGTCATCGAACTGGGCTACCCGACCTTGATCGCGCTGAACATGCTCGACGTGGCGCGCAACAACGGCCACCAAGTGGACGTGGCTTGCCTCGAAAGCGAGTTGGGGGCGCCGGTCTTTCCCATGGTCGCCAGCACCCGTGAAGGCATCCCGGCGCTGCGCGACAAATTGATACGCCTCGGCCAGGACCAGACACCCACCGCGGATTCGCGCTTCGAGCACCTGCCCGCCGCGATGGAGGCCGAACTCCGCACGCTCGCGGAACTCGTCGGCCGGTCATCCGCGGGGAGTCCGGCGCGCGTCCGGGCGGAGGCGCTGCTGATGCTCGCGGACGAGCGCAACTTGCGCGAAAACGCGCGGCATCATCCGCCCGCGGCGGAGGCCGCCGCCCTGCTTGCCCGCCAACGACTCGAACAGGCGGGGGTGGACTGGCGCACCGCCGCCATCGAGGCCCGGTACGATCGCGCCCGCGCCATCCACGACGCGGCGGTCACCGAAACGCGTGTCGTGGAGGAGACGCTCAGCGACCGGCTGGACCGCGTTTTCACGCACAAGGTTTGGGGCACGCTGATCTTCCTGGTCCTGATGGCGCTGATGTTCGAGAGCATCTTCACCTTCGCCCAGTTGCCAATGCACCTCCTGGAAGGCGGCGTGGGCTGGGTGGGACGGCAAGTGGGAACACTGCTGCCGGCCGGCGATTTGCGGAGTCTGATCGTGGATGGCGCGATTGCCGGGGTCGGTGCGGTGGTGGTGTTTCTGCCCCAGATTTGCCTGCTGTTCCTGTTCATCGGGCTGCTGGAAGACACGGGCTACATGGCGCGCGCCGCGTTTTTGATGGACCGCTTGATGAGCAAAGTAGGGCTGCACGGCAAGAGCTTCATTCCGATGCTGAGCTCGTTCGCGTGCGCGATTCCCGGCATCATGGCCACGCGCACGATCGAGAATCCGAAGGACCGGCTGGTGACGATCCTGGTGGCCCCGCTGATGAGTTGTTCGGCCCGCCTGCCGGTGTACACGCTGCTGATCGCGGCGTGCATTCCGAACCGGCGCGTGCTGGGCTTCGCGGGCCTGCCCGGCTTGACCATGTTGAGCATGTACGTGCTCGGCGTGGTGCTCGCCCTGACCATGGCCTGGGTGTTCAAAAAGACGCTGCTGCGCGGCCACACGCCGCTGCTGATCATGGAACTGCCGCCCTACAAGCGCCCCACCGCGGCGGTGTTATTGCGTCACACCTGGGAACGCGCCCGGCTCTTTCTGCGCAAGGCGGGCACGGTCATCCTCGGCTTCAACATCCTGCTCTGGTTCCTGGCCACGTACCCGCGTCCGCACGCGACGGAGGCGGCCTTCGCGGAGGCTCGCCAGGCCGCGCTGCAACAACGGTTTCCCGGCGCGACAACTGCCCAGGCCGCCGAAGCGGCTTTCGCGCAACTCGAGAAAACGCCGGCTTGGACCGCAGCGGCGAAAGCCGTCGCCCGCGGCGACAAAGCCGGCTCGCCCGACACGAACCCTGATTTGCTGCTGGCCACGCGCCTGGATGAACTGGATCGCAACCTCGCCGGCGAACGCATTCGCCACAGTTTCGCCGGAATGCTCGGTCACGCGATCGAGCCAGCGATCCGGCCTTTGGGGTTCGATTGGAAGATCGGCATCGGGATCGTGACCTCGTTCGCCGCCCGCGAGATTTTCGTCAGCACGATGTCCGTCGTGTACAACGTGGCCGGCGGCGACGATCCCGACGCGGCGGTGCCCACCTTGGCGGAAACGCTCCGCGGACAGACGCGTGCCGACGGCACGCCGCTGTACACGCCGTTGTTGGGCCTGACACTGATGGTGTTTTACGTGGTCGCCCTGCAATGCGCGAGCACGGTGGCCATCGTCCGACGCGAGACGAACTCGTGGAGGTGGCCGGTCTTTCAGTGGACTTACCTCGGCGGATTGGCCTGGCTGCTCGCTTTCGTGACCTACCAAGGCGGCCGGTTGCTGGGCTGGTAACGCACACCGCCAAGCAACCGGAATCAGCACTCTGCGCGATGGGTGCTCAGCACTCTGACGTCGGCGCAAATCCGAACTCAGGCCAAGGCCGCTTGGTAGCGTGCCGCGACAAAGTCCCAGTCGATCACGGAGTGGAACGCGGCGAGGTAGTCGGCCCGCCGGTTCTGGTATTTCAGATAATAGGCGTGTTCCCACACGTCCACGCCCAGCAGCGGTGTGCGGTCGTGCGTGAGCGGTGAATCCTGGTTGGGTGTGGTCTCGATCTTCAGCGCCTTGCCGTCCAGCGTCAGCCACGCCCAGCCGCTGCCGAAAACGGCCAGCCCGGCTTTCGTGAATTCGGCCTGGAAATTCGCCAGGCTGCCGAAACGGCGATCCAGCGCCTGGGCCAATTCTCCAGCCGGTCCGGTGCCGGAGTTCTTCCTGAGCATCTGCCAGAACAAGGAGTGGTTGAAATGGCCGCCGCCGTGGTTGCGAACGGCGGTGCGGACTTTCTCCGGCACCGCGTCCAAGTGACGCAGCAACTCCTCGACCGACTTGCCGGCGAGCTCGGGCGCGTCGGTCACGGCCTTGTTCAACCCCGCCACGTAAGCCGCATGGTGTTTGTCGTGGTGGATGGACATGGTTTGCGCGTCGATCGCCGGCTCCAGCGCGTCTGCCGCGTACGGCAGCGGCGGCAGCTTGAAAGGGCCCGCCGCCGGCGTGGACACCGGCAATGCCGGCGGGGCGTTTTGGGCGCGCAGTTCCTGCCAAGCAGTTCCGGCAACCAGGGCCGTGGTGGCAAGAGCGGTGCGTTTCAAGGCTTCACGACGATTCAGCATAGGAGACCTCACGATTGCTTGCGCAACCGTATCACCGCCCGGAGGGACCGCAAATCGCTAGGCCGCTTTCTCGAGACTCGAGACGCCGCTGGAACCGTTATTTTCCACCATGCGGCGCACGAGCCGGCTGAGTCGTTTGCCGGACGCGCGCAGTTTCAGCGTGTTGCGATAAAAACCGCCGCGCAGCCGGTTGTTGCTCTCGAAGGCCCCGATGGTCCCGT
>JAKCAB010000411.1 GCA_021839785.1 bacterium
CTCGGCGGGCAGCCGCGCTTCCCGGGCAAATCGTTTCTCGGCCTCCAGCGCGGCGTGATCGCCCTTCCGCGAGAACGCCCAGAGCGTGCGGCCCTCGGCGGCGGGCGCCAGCACGTTGCACGAAGTCCAGCGTTGGGTTTTCGCGGCCATGAAATCAGTTCTTCTCGTCGCCCAAGAGCGCGCTGAGGTGTTGCTCGATCTGGGTCACGCGCAGCACCTCCTCGATCGTCGTGGGCTGGACGGGATGGCACACGCGCTCCCAGCCGGCCATGCGCAGGGTTTTCATGCCGTCCGCCATCGAGCGCTGGGCGACGGTGGACGCCGGGGCGCGGCTCATGATGAGCGGTCGCATGCCTTCGTTCACGACGAGCAGTTCGTAAATCCCGGTGCGTCCCTGGTAGCCGAGGAACCGGCATTCGTCGCAGCCGGCGCCCTTGTAAAACGTCGTGCCATCGATCTGGTCGGCGGGGAAACCGATCTTGGTCAGGTACTCGCGCTCGACCGCCTGCGGGGCCTTGCAGACCGGACAGATCAAGCGCACGAGGCGTTGCGCCATGACCGCCTCGACCGACGAGGCCACGAGGAAAGGCTCGATGCCCATGTCGATCAAGCGCGTGAACGCGCTCGGGGCGTCGTTGGTGTGGAGCGTGCTGAACACCAGGTGGCCGGTGAGCGCGGCGCGGATGGCGATTTCCGCCGTCTCGAGGTCGCGGATTTCGCCGACCATCACCACGTTCGGGTCCTGACGCAAAATGTGGCGCAGCCCCACCGCGAAAGTGAGGCCAATGTCCGGTCGAACCGCGATCTGGTTGATGCCGGCGATCTCGTACTCGACCGGTTCCTCGACGGTGATGATGCGCTTGGTCGGGAGGTTGATTTCCGTGAGGAACGTGTAGAGCGAGGTGGACTTGCCCGAGCCGGTGGGGCCGGTGACGAGGAAGATGCCGTGCGGCTTGCGGATCAACTGCTTGATCGCCTCCTCTTCGCGCGGCGGCAGGCCCAGGCTGGGCATGGTCCAGATTTGCCCGCCGCGGCGCAGCAAGCGCAGCGAGGTGCTCTCGCCATAAACCGTCGGCACGGTCGAGACGCGGATGTCGATCTCCTGGCCTTTGATGCGGACGTTGATGCGGCCGTCCTGCGGCAGGCGCTTTTCCGCGATGTTCATGCCGGCCATCACCTTGATGCGCGACAGGATGGCGGACTGGTATTTCTTCAACTCGTTGGGGACCGGCGCGCGGTACAACATGCCGTCGATGCGGTACCGGATGCGCAAGTCGGTCTCCATCGGCTCGAAATGGATGTCCGTGGCGCGGGTGTTGTAGGCTTCCCAGATGATCTGGTTGACGAACTTGATGACGCTCGCCTCCTGGTCTTCCTGGGTGATGTCCTTGCTGACGACCAATTCCTCGTCCGTGGCGTCGTCCTTGGCCATGCCGTCGAGGGTCTCGGCGCCCACGCCGTAAATGCCCTTGAGGCCCTTGTCGATTTCCTCGCGCGGGGCCAGCGCGAACTGCACCCGCTCGCCGGCATCGAAGAGCACGGTGCTGACCATGGCGGAGTCGAACGGATTCGCCGCCGCCACCAGCACCCCGCCATCCTCGATCCGCACCGGGCTGACCTGGTGTTGGAAGGCCACCTTGGCCGAGAGGCGTCGCCGCAGTTCGCGCTTGGCCTCCTCATCCTGTGGCAGGCTGATGCGTTCGAGATACGGCCAGCCCAGTTGGGTGGCGAGCTTTTGGAGGAAAATTTCCTCCGGAAGATCCACGCGCCGTTGGAGGTGCGCGAGCAGCGTCTTGGCCTTCGCTTCGGACTCCGGCTCCGCCAGCCACTCGCGCCGCCAGAGATCGAATTGATCTGGCGTGGCCAATTGGGCCTGGCTCAACACGTTCTTTATGGACACGACTGCCATGCTCGAAGCTCTCGGACAAAGGTTTATACAACCGATCCGCCGGAAAGTTGCGGCGCTCCGGAAAAACGATTCTGCCGGGAGTCCACGCGCACGGGAAGTCTTTACGCGCTTACGATTTAGTTTGCGGTTGCCGGCGGAAGCAAGCAGGGCAGGGGAGACGACTCGCGGAGCGCGAATTCGATTGTCCCTTAAGCCGGAACGATGCCGTTGAAATGGGGAGCGCACGCCGCGGGCGTGCCCTTTTCGGCGGCTCGCCGAAAAGTCTCTGTTGCTCGCTGAATTTGTTGCTCGCTGAATTTGATGGTCGTTGCGGCGTCCGGCGGGCCGCCGGACGCAACCCGCGGGCCGCGGGTGCTCCCCAGTGCGGGGAGCGCGCCGGGCTGGGGACATTCGCCTTGTGGCGCCCAAACGGGCGTCGGTACGCTGCGGCGCGTGGTTCTCAAACTGGTTAGTCTTCTGGGCGTAATCGCTTTCATCGGCCTGGCTTGGGTGCTATCGCTGGACCGTCGGCGGTTTCCGTGGCGGACCGTGCTTTGGGGCGTGGCGCTCCAGTTCGGCCTGGCGGTGGTGATCCTGAAAACCGCGTTCGGACGGCGCCTCTTCGAGGTGGCCCGCGACGCGTTCGTGAAGCTCATTGGTTTCGCCGGCGAGGGCGCGAGCCTCGTCTTCGGTCCGCTGGCGAAACCGGATGTGCTTTCCGCCAGGTTGGGGCCCGAAAACGCGTCCATTTTCGCGATCACCGTTTCGGCCACGATCATCCTGGTCTCGGCGCTGTCCTCGCTGCTTTACCACTGGGGCGTGCTGCAAAAAGTCGTGCGCGCGCTTGCCTGGGTGATGCGCCGCGCCATGCGCACCAGCGGCAGCGAAAGCCTGGCGGCGGCGGCGAACATCTTCATGGGCCAGACGGAGGCGCCGCTGGTCATCAAACCCTACCTGCTGGGCATGACCCGGAGCGAGTTGCTGGCCATGATGGTGAGTGGCATGGCCACGCTGGCAGGCGGCGTGTTGACCGTCTATGTGGGGCTGGGCGTCAGCGCCGGGCACCTGCTCACAGCGAGTGTCATGAACGCTCCCGCCGCCTTGTTCATTGCCAAGGTGCTCCTGCCCGAAACGGCGAAAAGCGAGACTGCCGCCGGCGCGCACGCCGAACCGCCGCGCGAAACCCACAACAGCATCGAGGCGCTGTGCCGCGGCGCCAGCGACGGCATGACGCTTTCGATCAACGTGGTGGCGATGGTGCTCGCTTTCGTGGCGGTGGTGGCACTGGCGAATTTCGTCCTGGGCTTCGCACAGGAGAAAGTCTTCGCCCTGTTGTCGGTGTCGCACCCGCCGGTGACGCTCCAGCAATTCGTCGGCTGGCTCAACGCCCCGTGCGCGTGGCTCTTGGGCGTGCCGGCGAAGGATTGTCTCACTGTGGGCCAAGTCATGGGCGAGCGGATCGTCCTGAACGAGTTTATCGGGTACCTTTCCCTGGCCGACCTGCAAAAGGCCGGCACGCTCGACCCGCGCAGCGCCACCCTGGCCACCTATGCGCTGTGCGGCTTTGCGAACTTCGGCAGCGTGGCCATTCAAATCGGCGGCATCGGCGCGTTGGTGCCGCCGCGGCGGGCTGACCTGGCCCAACTCGGGCTGCGGGCGATGGTCGGGGGTCTGCTGGCCTGTTACACCACCACTGCCATCGTGGGCATTTTGTTGTGAAGCGGGGGCGGTGAAATCGCTTTTCCTCCCGGCGGCTTCGGCCTAGCTTGTCTTGGTTCCTGGCATGAATCTGGCCTGGCGAATCTCGATCTGTGTGCTGCTGGCGGTGTCGGCGGCCTTCTGCTCGCATCGATTTCTCGCGAGCTACCGTCGCGCCGCCGAGCGCGTTGCCCGGAGTTACGAGGCCCCGGAGTTGTCCGCGGCGGACACGGGAACTACGGCCGCGACCCCGGCCGTGCCCGGCGAGGCCGCCGGCACGAACACGAATGCCGTAGCGGCTGGCACCACGAACGCCACCGTTGCCGCGGCGGTCACCGACACGAATGCCCCGGCAACCAACGCGGTTCCCGGCGCGCCGCGACCTTCGCAAGGCCCGACCGTCGTCGCGGAGGATTCGGACAAAGGACTCTATGCCGCGCTCGCGCTCGGGTCGCTGATCGGCCTGGGGTTGATGGTCGGCCGTGAAGTGGCGAATTACATCGGCTACCGCGTCCAGCGCGAAATCTACGGCGAAGCCAGCGAGCCGGTGGGCGATCCCGAATACGACGAGGCCGAGCAGGTCTGGGCCAACGGCGAGCACCTCGAGGCCATCCGGTTGTTGCGCGATTTTCTCAAAAAGAAACCGCAGAAGCTGCACGCCTCGTTTCGCATCGCCGAGATTTACGAAAAGGATTTGCACAATCCGCTCGCCGCCGCGCTCGAGTACGAGGAAATCCTCCGGCGCAAGTTCGACCCCGAGCGGTGGGGCTGGGCCGCCATTCACCTCGTGAACCTGTACCACCGGCTCGATCAGGCGGCGAAAGGCGACGCCTTGCTGCAGCGGGTGGCGGCCGAGTACGGCGAGACCGCCGCCGGCGCCAAGGCGCGCGAGCGGCTCGGGCTGCCGGAACAAGAGGCCGCGCCCGCCGAAGGCGAGGCCGCCGCGCCCCCGCCCGACGACGGCAGTTTCCGGTTGCCGCCCGGCTTCCGACCCAAGTAAGCCGGCCGGCGCGCCGGCTTGCGCCCGCGCCGCGCGCTGCTAGGCTGAAGCGCGGTCGCGCGGGGCGATGATTCGTTCGCCCCCCGACCCGTCACGACTCACAACAAATCGATCCGATGTCTGATTCCTACTTGCAGAACCTTTTCGCCGAACGCATCGGCGGCCGGCAATACGGCAAGTCCTCCGCCATTTACAAGTTCGAGAAGATCAAGCGCGCCAAGCGCGCCGCGCTCGCCGCCAACCCCGGCTCCGAGATCATCGACATGGGCGTGGGCGAGCCGGACGAGATGGCGTTCCCCGAAGTGGTCGCCACCTTGCACGACGAAGCCCGCAAGCCGGCGAACCGCGGCTACGCCGACAACGGCGACGCGGTGCTCAAGCAGGCCGCCGCGCGTTACCTGAACCGCGTCTGCGGCGTGCCCGGCATCAACCCCGAGACCGAGGTGATCCACTCCATCGGCAGCAAGGCAGCGCTGTCCATTCTGCCGTCGGCGCTGGTCAATCCTGGCGACGTGGTGCTCATGACCACGCCGGGCTACCCGGTCTTCGGAACGCACGCCAAGTATTACGGCGGGCTGGTGCACCACCTTCCGCTCACGGAAGAGAACGACTTCCTGCCCGACCTCGAGGCCGTCCCCGCGGACGTGCTCGCCAAGGCGAAGGTGCTAGTCATCAATTACCCCAACAACCCGACCGGCGCCTCCGCCACGCCGGACTTTTTCGCGCGCGTGGTCCATTTCGCGAAGCGGAACAACCTCGCGGTGGTCTCCGACGCCGCGTACGCCGCGCTGGTGTTCGAAGGCCAGCCGCTCAGTTTTTTGTCCACGCCCGGCGCCAAGGACGTCGGCATCGAACTGCACTCGACGAGCAAGAGCTTCAACATGACCGGCTGGCGCATCGGGTTCGTCGCGGGCAACGAGCTGCTCGTCAAGGCGTACGGCGACGTGAAGGACAACACCGACTCCGGCCAGTTCCTCGCCATTCAGCACGCGGCGGCGTACGGCTTCGACCACCCGGAGATCACGCAGGCGATCGCGGCCAAGTATTCGCGGCGGATGGATGGCTTGGTGGCGACGCTGCGGGCGGCGGGCTTCAGCGCCCGCAAGCCGCGCGGCAGCTTCTTTCTGTACGTGAAGGCGCCGCGGGCCGCCTTGAAGCCCGACGGCACGCGCCTCGAGTTCAAGACCGCCGAGGACGTCTCGCAATGGCTCATCACCGATCGGCTGATCTCGACCGTGCCCTGGGACGACGCCGGCGCGTACCTGCGCTTCAGCGTCACGTTTGCCGCTCAGGACCAGGCCGACGAGCGCCGTGTCCTCGGCGAAGTTGCCCGCCGGCTGGACGAAGTGGAACTGGTCTTCTGACGCACGCCGGCAACCTCCGCTGGTTCTCAACCGCCCAGGACCAGGACGTGAACCGGCGGGGACCGGCCGGCGTTGAGTGGCTAGTCCGCGAGGAACCCGCCTTGAATCGAAGACGCTCGCATGGCCGCGGAGGTGGGTGTCGGCTTGACCCCGCCGCCCAGCGGCCCTTTGTTTTGAGGGGAACGTGAGCCGAACAGCGGAGACATCCAAAGGTTGGTCGAGGTGGTGGGAGTTGCTGCCCACGAAACGGCTGCCGTTCGTCCAGGAGTTTCGCTACTACTCGACGGCCAAGTTG
>JAKCAB010000798.1 GCA_021839785.1 bacterium
AAGAATTTTCGCGCCGCGCCGACTTTTCAGGCATCTTGGCGGTGTGAATGAATCGGTGAAAACCTGGAAGCCCTTCCTTCAGCGCTGGGTCATCACCACGCTGGGGGTGCTGGTCGCCGCCAACATCGTCCGTGGCATCCGCTACGACACGTTGACGGGCTTGTTTGCGGCGTCGTTGTTGCTGGGCATCCTCAACGCTTTTCTGAAGCCGGTCATGCTGGTGCTCTCGCTGCCGCTGCTGGTGGCGAGCCTGGGATTTTTCGCGTTGTTCATCAACGCCTTCCTGCTCTTTGTCGTCGGCCAACTGGTGAAGTCGTTTCACGTCGAATCGTTCGGCGCGGCGTTCTGGGGCGGGCTGCTGATCAGCGTGGTGTCGATCGCCACCAACGCGCTGCTCGGCACGCCGGACAGCCGGATCCTCATCCGCCGGTCGCGCCGCCAGGACCGTTCACGAGGCGGGGGCGGTGGCCCGGTCATCGACGTTTAAGCCGGGAAAACCGAGGTGGAGTTGGGGAGCGTACGCGCCCCGCGTGCGGTTTTTCGGCGCCCTCGCCGAAAACGACTCGCGCCGGCACCGCCCCATCAATCCAACGTCTGGCGGTAGCGTTTGATACCGATGATGAGCGCCACCAGAACGAAGAGCCCCAACGGCCATAGTTCCGGCGCAATGTCAGCCACGCCGTTTCCTTTCAAAAGAATGCCCCGAACGATGCGCAGGAAATGCGTCAGCGGGAGCACCTCGCCGATCGTCTGGGCCCAACCGGGCATGCCGCGAAACGGAAACATGAACCCGGAAAGCAGGATGGACGGCAGGAAGAAAAAGAACGCCATCTGCACCGCCTGGAGTTGGTTGCGCGCGACCGTCGAGAACGTGATGCCCACCGAGAGATTGGCGGCGATGAACAGCAGCATCACCGCCAGCAGCAAGGGCAGGCTCCCCACCATCGGCACGCGGAACAGGAAGCGCGCGGCGATCAGGATCAGAAACACCTGGAGGTAGCCGACGAGGATGTACGGGATGATTTTGCCGATCATCACCTCGAACGGGCGCGCCGGCGTGGAGAGCAGGTTCTCCATCGTGCCGCGCTCGCGTTCGCGCGTGATCGCTAGCGCCGTGATGATGATCATGGTCATGGTCAACACCACGCCCATCAAGCCGGGAACGATGTTGTACTGGGTGTTGTTCTCCGGGTTGTAATGCCGGTGCGTGCGCAACTCGACCGGGCCGGGCCGGGCCCGCAGAAACGCCAACGGCCCTTTTAGGTCGCGGTCGAAGACGTGGTCAATCAGCGAACCCAGCGCCGACAGCGCGTAACCCGTGGCCATCGGGTCGGTGGCGTCCGCTTCGAGCAAAACGCTGGGCCGGTCGCCGCGCAACAGCCGGCGCTCGAAATCGACCGGCAGGTTCACCACGAACTGGACCTCGCCCCGCTGCAAGAGGCTGTGAATCTCCGCCTCCGTCTCCGCCACGCGCACGATGTCGAAGTAGTCGCTGTGGCGCAGCGCCCAGACCAGCGACCGCGCGAATGGGCTGTTGTCCGCCGCCAGCACCGCGGTCGGGAGGTGCTTGGGATCGGCGTTGATGGCGTACCCGAAGATCATCAACTGCATCAGCGGAATCCCCACCATCATGCCAAACGTCAGCCGGTCGCGCCGCATCTGGATGAACTCCTTGACGACGACCGCCCAAAACCGGCGAAAGCTGAACGCGCGGCGGCTCATGATGGCGGGGAGAAATCCGAAATCCGAAACCCGAAGCTCGAAGGAAATCCGAAACCCGAAGTCCTGGACCGACGCCCCGCAAAGCCTCCCTTGCGTTGCAGACTGTGGATGTTCTTCGGCTTTCGCATCGCGGCTTCCTTCATTTTGCCCAGTTGTCTTTCGCCGTTTCCATCAGGCTGATGAACACGTCTTCGAGCCGCGACTCGACTCGCTCGCAGCGTTGCCCGGGTTTCAAGCCTGCCCGCACGCTCGCTTCGAGCAGCGTCGGGTGGCGGCCACTGACGTGCAGCGTGTTGCCAAAGGCGACCACCTGTTCCACGCCTTCGCGACCGCGCAACCAGTCGGCCGTGGCGTGCAAGTCCGGCCCCGCCACTTCCCAGGTGGTCAGACCGGCGCCTCGGATCACCTCGTCCACCGTGCCGCGGGTCAGGAGATTGCCGTAAGCGATGTAGGCGAGCCGGTGGCAGCGCTCGGCTTCGTCCATGTAGTGCGTCGTGATGAGGACGGTCAGGCCCTGCGCGGCGAGGCGGTGAATCTCGTCCCAGAAATCGCGTCGCGCCTTCGGGTCCACGCCGGCGGTGGGCTCGTCGAGCAACAGCACCTGCGGCCGGTGAATCATGCAGGCCGCCAGCGCGAGTCGCTGTTTCCAGCCGCCGGAGAGCGCTCCGGCCAGTTGGCCCCGCCGCTCCTTCAAACCCAGCGATTCCAGGCTTTGGTCCACCGCCTGCCGCCGCGCGGGAATCCCATATAGGCGCGCCACAAAATCGAGGTTTTCCGCGATGGTCAGGTCTTCGTAGAAACTGAACCGCTGGGTCATGTAGCCGACGTGCTTCTTGATCTCCGCCGCTTCGGTGCGGATGTCGTAACCCAGGCAGCGGCCGCTCCCGGCATCGGGCGTGAGCAGGCCGCACAACATGCGCAAAAAGGTCGTCTTGCCGCTGCCGTTGGGGCCGAGGAAGCCGTAAATCTCGCCCTGCCGGACCTGCATGGGGATGTCGTTGACCACCGTGCGGAGCCCAAACCGCTTGGTGATGCCCGTCACGTCGATGGCCAGATCGCCGTTCATGCTGCGGGGCGCCCGCCCGCTGGCGGACAGTTGCCCTCGTGCCTGGCGCCTTGGCCGGGTTTCACCCGGCTGGTGCTCCGGGGCCAGGCGTAGTTCATTCCGGTTTTCCTCCTTCCAGTACCACGTCCGCCGGCTGGCCGGGATGGAGTTGCGCTGCCCGTTCGGGCGCGAAGCGCGCCTCGATCAGGTACACAAACTTCGCGCGGTTTTCCTGGCTGTAGATCACCGGCGGGGTGAACTCCGCCTGCGTGGCGACGTAACTGACGGTGGCCGTCAACGGCGCCGGGACACCATCCAAGCTGACCCGCACCCGCTGGCCGACCTTGATGGCCGCCAGCTCCGGTTCGGGCACGAAGAACCGGACCTTGAGATTCGCGGGCGGCAGCAGCGACACGACCGGCATCCCCGCGCCCACGAACTCGCCGGGGCGGTAGAGCGTGTCATGCACGACGGCGTTGGTAGGCGCGACTTGTTGTTTCTGCGCGAACGCCCAATTCGCCTTGGCGAGCGCCGCGTTGAGCGATTGCACGTCCGCTTCCGCCGCGCGCACCTCGTCTTCGCGCGCGCCCAGACGCGCGGTCTCGAGATCGGCCTTGAGCGTGGCCACCTGCGCGGCGTCCGCGTCGCGCCGCGCGCGGGCGGTGTCGAACTCGGCGGCCGAAATGACGTCCTTGTCACGGAGTTGCTCGCGGCGCTTCCACTCGGCTTCCGACAATTCGAGGTTCGCCTGCGCCCGCTGCAACTGCGCCGCCAGCGACGCGATCTCGGACGGGCGTCGCCCTTTGCGCAAGTTGTCCAGCCGAGCCTGGGCCTGGGCCTGGCGTTCCTGGGCCTCGCGCACCGCCGCCTGTTCTGACTGGCTGTCGAGTTGAAAGAGCAACTGCCCGGCCTGGACCGTGTCGCCGCGTGCCACGGCCAGGTTGGTGAGCTGCCCACCGAAGGGTGCCGCGACGTGCACGTACTCCCCCTCGAGGTAGCCCTGCCAGGCGCCTGCCTTCTGCGGCGCGCACCCCGCGAGTCCTCCGGCCAGCGCGGTGGCCAGGAGGCCAAACGCGAACCACGGCACGCGCGATGAGTGGGTCGAGGCGGTCATTGTCATGGCATGATGGCCGCGGCCGGGCCGCGACGGCGCTCACCAAACAAGAAATCGGTTGACATGTCAAACAATTGTTTGAAACAGTCACTTCAAACATGAAATTGAAGACCGACCCCGCCGACCCGGCCGCCGACCCACCCGCGGCTACCCGCGCCGTGCTGCTGCGCGCGGCGGGCCAGGTCTTCGCCGACGTCGGCTTCCGCGCCGCCACCGTGCGGGAAATTTGTCAACGCGCCGGCGCGAACGTGGCCGCCGTGAATTACCACTTCCGGGACAAGGAAACGCTGTATCTCGAAGTGCTGCGCTCCGCCCTGTCCACGGCGAACGTGCGCTATCCGTTCATCCGCGCGGCGGACGCGGAGGCCCCGCCGGAACGGCAGTTGCGCGGATTCATCGGCAACCTGCTCGCGCTGATTTTTGACGACGGCGAGCACGCCTGGCTGGGCCGGCTGGTGGCCCGGGAAATGATCGAGCCGAGCCACGCGCTGGATCTCCTGATCGCCGAGCGCGTCCGGCCGATGGCCAACCAACTCCGGTGTCTGATCCGCAACCTCGTGGGAGCGGCCGGCGATGACGAGACCGTGCGCCTGTGCGCGCTCAGCATTGTCAGCCAGTGCCTGTTCTACAACCATTGCCGGTCGGTGGTGACGCGTTTGTTTCCCGAGCAGAAACTGACGCCCGACGCGGTGCAACGTCTGGCGGACCACATCACCGGGTTCTCGCTGGCGGCGTTGCGGGACTTCGCCCGCCCTGGTCAACGCGCCCAATCCGCCCCGGCCAGTGGCAGCCGATCGATCAAAGCCGTGCTCAAAAAGCCGCGGAACCACCGCGCCCAGAGTTCGTCCGCGCTTCACTTATGAATAGATTCTTCGCAAACCGCCGAGCGCTTCGGTGCTTTGGCGCGCCCTACCGGTCTTCCACCGCCCGCCGCCGCCCGCCGGCCTGGATGGCGACGTTGCTGGGCGCCGCGTTGCTGCCGGCTTGGGTCCATGCCGCCGAAACGCCGCCCGCCAATCTCGCGACCAACGCCGCCCCCTGGATGGCGCGACCGCTCTCGCTTGAGGATTGCCTCAACATCGCCTTCCAGCAAAACGCGACCGTCCAGGAAAGCCGGAAGGACCTCGCGGCTGCCCACGGGGTGAGCATCCAGACCCGCGCGATCGTGATCCCGAAAGTCCAGGCCGTCGGGGCGTACGGCATCGTCGAGCCGGGCGCGGTGGACAAACTGGAAATTCCGCCCAATCCGCTGTTCCCCGGCGGCGTGCCGGTGGTCGATCCCGGCGACCAGAACTGGTCCACCGAAATCCGCCTGGTGCAATCCATCTTCGAAGGCGGGCGCATGTTGTCCTCGCTGCGCACCGCGCGGCTGATCCGCGAGCAGGCCCTGGCCCAGTACCAAGCCGTGGTGGCGGACACCGCGACGGACGTGCGCGTGGCCTATTACGACGTGCTCCTGGGCGAGAAGGAAATCGTCGTCAACGAGGCTTCGGTCGAGCTGCTCCAACGTGAATTGGAGGACAGCCAGCGCCGGTTCAACGCCGGCACCGTGCCGCGGTTCAACGTGCTGCGGGCCGAGGTCGAGCTCGCCAACGCCCGGCCAAAAGTCTCGCGGGCCCGCAACGGGTATCGTCTCGCGAAAAACCGGCTGGTGAACCTGCTCGGCTACGACGTGCCGCGGGATGTCTGGGAGGACATTCCGTTGCACCTCACCGGGACGCTCGACGCGCCCAAGTTCGAGATGGGCGTGCCGGAGGCGCTGGCGCGGGCGATCGAGCGCCGACCGGAGTTGGTGGCCTTGCGCAAGGCCGAGGAATTGCAGCGCGAAGGCGTGGTGAGCGCCAAGGCGGGTTACCTCCCGCGGCTGCAAGGCTACGTCGGCTACGGCGCGCGGAAGTCGAATTTCAGCAGCGCGCTCGACGACGAAGTCCACGGTTGGGAAGCCGGCGTGCAAGCCACTTGGAACATCTTCGACGGCGCGTTGACGCGCGGCAAGGTCGCCGAAGCCCGGGCCTTGCTGGAGAAATCGGAAATCCAGTCGGCCGACGCGGCCCGCCGGATCGAACTCGAAGTCCGCAGCGCGTACTCCACGCTGGTCGAGTCCTGGGAAGTGATGCAGTCGCAGGCCAAGGTGGTGGAGCAAGGCGAAGAAGCGTTGCGGCTCGCCCGCGCCCGCGCCGACGCCGGCACCGGCACACAGCTCGACGTGCTCAGCGCCCAGACCGCCCTCACCGAGGCCCGCACCACCGACGTCCGCGCCAAGCGCGAGTACGCCGTGGCGCTCGCCCGGCTCGAGCGCGCGATCGGCGCGTACGTGCCGACCACCGACGCGGCGAAGGCGAAAGCCGGCTGAT
>JAKCAB010000583.1 GCA_021839785.1 bacterium
AGGGTGTTCAGGTAAGTGGCCGTGTCGTCCGGCGAGGCGTTGTTCGACACGATCAGTTCTAGGTCCGGTTGCCGGTCGAGCTCGGGCCGCAGCAAGGGCAGCAGAGCCTGCAGGTTCTTGCGGCGGTTCCACGTCGGGACCAGGAGAGTCAGCGACAGGTTCATGCGGCGGTTGGAAACGGGTTAGGCGTGCCAGCGATCACGGCAGGAACGGAAGATGGTGGTCGAGAATGGCAGCAAGCCGGTCTGCACCACGGCATAGGCGAGGCAAGCCCCGCGCGGGCCGCAGGCCGAACTCAGGACCAGCACCCCCACGGCGACCAAAATGCCGTTGACGACCGCGAGCCAGACGAACGGCTCCTGCTTGTGGGCGCGCAAGTAAAAAGCCTGACAAACGATCACCAGGTTCGACACCGTGCCGGCGGCCAGGAGCGCCACCGAGAGCGGGTCGAGGAAGTGCCGCCCAAACGCGAAATGCGCCTTGAGCCAGGCCACCCCCGCCACCAGAACCAGGCCCCCGACGAGGCCTAACGACACGACCTGGATCAACACGCGGCGGGCGAGGGCGTCCAACTCGGCGAACCGCCGCTGACTGACCAAAATCCCGTAGCGGGGCGCCTTGGTGCTCACCCAGGCCGAGGCGGCCAGGCCCAAGGCGCTCGCCAGTTGCCAGGTCATCCCCATCTGACCGGCAACGTCCAGACCCGATGCCGCGGTGACCGCTGGCGTGAACAGACTGAAGACCAGGTAGCCGCTGGCAAAGCTCAGCGCCATGCGCCACTGAAACGGCCAGATTTCCCGCAACAAACCCAGACCGCCGCGCGCGGAATGGCCGAGCACCTGGCGGAGGAAAGGTCGGCGGTAAACAACGAGCAAACTGCCGCTTGCCAGCAACGCGGCGCCCACACCAGCCGCGTTGGCGGCCAATTTCCCGTCCAGCAGGATCGTGGTCCACATCGCCAGCCCGGTCGCCATCTGGGCCAGGGTGCGATAGCCGTTCACAAAGACCACTTGGTTGCAGCCTTCCAGCATGAACCAAACTGGTTGGACCGCCAGGTTGCAGGCCGCCACCACAATCAATGCCCACCAAGGCCCGACCCACACCTCGCTCCCCGTGGCATGACGCGCCAGGAACCACTGCCCGAGTCCGCCGACGAGAACCACCAGCAGCCCGGCCAGTGCGACATACCAATTGAGAGCGAGCCGGGCCATGGTCAGCAGCCGGTCGCGCGCTGCGTTCTCGCCTTCCAGCACGCCGTCCGTCCGGAAGCGAAGACAGGCAAATTCGTGGCTGGCAAACTGCACCAGGCATTGTCCCAACCCCAGTTCGAGGAACACCTGTAGGCCGAGAATGCTGAAGAAGTTGTAGTACAAACCAAGCTCGGATTCTGTGAGCCGGGTGCCGATCAAAAACATGGTGACCGGACCGGAAAGGAGCGACCAAACGCGTCCCGTCAAGTTGAAGGCGATGGCGCGATCCAGGCCGACCCAGTGTTGCAGCCGCTGAACGAGCGTTTGCATCAGGCCGTCAAGCGGCGCAAGGCCTTGGCGATGGAGGGGCCGTCCAGCCCTGCTTGAGCGCGCAGCCAGGTCTGCGAGCCCACCATCCGCGTAACCGACAGGGGGATCGTCAGGCTCTCCACCTTCACCGAACGCGGGAGCGCCTCCTTGAGCAGCGAGCCCAAACCGCCGCTCGCCACGTGTTCCTCGACCGTCAGCACCCGGCGGTACGGCGCGAAGGCGGCAACGAACTCGGCGCCCACCGGCTGAAGCCACGGACACGAAAGCACGGCCGGATCCAGCCCTTCCGCCTGGACCAGCGCGGCCGCCTCCAGGGCACACTTCAGCACGGAGCCGGTGGCCACGATCGCAGTATCGCTAGCGCCCACGCGGATTACGTTGGGACGCGGGCCGAGCGGCTGCGCGGGGTACAACTCAGGTTCTCCCGCCTTGCCCAGGCGCAAATAGGAAGGACAAGGATTGCGGGCCAGCCAGCGCACCGCTTCGCGGGCTTCGCCCGGATCGGCCGGCGCAAGAATCGTCATTTCGCCGAACGTACGGAGGATGCCCAAATCCTGGACCGCATGATGCGAGTACCCCAGGTTGCCATAGGCCACGCCTGCGCCTACCGCCACCACGGTCACCGGTAGATGGTGATAGCACACGTCGTTGCGAATCTGCTCCAGACAGCGCAGCGTGGGAAAGTTGGCGATCGAGTAAGTAAAGACGTGATAGCCTTCGGAGGCCAGCCCCGCCGCGACGCCCGTGAGGTTCTGCTCCGCCACGCCGGCGTTGAGGTAGCGGTCGGGAAAGGCCGCTGCAAACGGTTCGACCACCGAAAAGCCCAGGTCGCCCACGACCAGAAAAATGTCGGGCTGTGCGTGCGCTTGGGCGATGAGTTCCTGGATAAAGGCGGTCCTCACGGTGTGCCGATTTCTTGCAGGGCCTGGGCCAGTTGTTCCGCGTTGGGGGACTTGTAGTGCCAGGGCAACTGGCCCTCCATGAAACTGACGCCCTTGCCTTTGACCGTGTGGGCGATCAGGCAGTTGGGTCGGCCCGGTTCCCAAGGCAGCGCCTGCAACGCGGCGCGGATTTCGGCGTGGTTGTGGCCGTCGATTTCGCGCACCGCCCAGCGAAACGCGCGAAACTTGTCCGCCAGCGGCGCCAATTCCAGCACCTCGCTCACGCCGCCCAGGCTCTGGATTTTGTTGTAGTCCACGATGGCCACGAGGTTGTCGAGCCGGTGCTGCGGCGCAAAAAGAATGGCCTCCCAGTTCGAGCCTTCGTCCAGTTCGCCGTCGCTGAGCATCACGAACACGCGCCACGGCTGGCCGCGTCGTTTTGCCGCCAGCGCTTTGCCGCAGCCGAAGCCCAGGCCGTGTCCGAGCGAGCCGGTCGAAAACTCCACCCCGGGCACCTTGTGGCTCACATGGGTCATCAGGCGCGAGCCGTCGCAGCCGAATGCGGCGAGCTCCTCCGGCGGGAAAAACCCGCGCCACGCGAGTGCTGCGTAGAGGACGGCGCAGCAGTGCCCTTTGCTCAGGACGAACCGGTCCCGCTCCGGCCAGTCCAGTTGGTCCGGGCGGAGGCGCAGCACCTCCGCGTAAAGCACGGCGAGCACGTCGGCCATGCTCAACCCGCCGCCGATGTGGGAGGCGTTGACCCGATGCACCATTCGCAGGGCTTCGCTGCGGATGGCAGCGGCAAGTTGGGACGGGCTCAAAGTCACTTCACGAAATAAGAGATGTAGGGATCGAACGGAAAGCGTTTCAATTCCACTTTGCTCATGTCCAGGCTCTCGAGCAACGCTGTGGTCTCTCCGGCGAACTCGGCGCAGTTCAATTCGTCGAAGGCGATCACCCCCCCCTTGACGACACGCGGATAAAACTCCTTCAAGGCCACCTTGGTGGGGGCATAAAGGTCGAAGTCAAGATAGAGCAAGCTCACGAGCAGGTGGGGATGCTGGGCGACATATTTCGGGATGGTCTTGCAGGCATCGCCGGGAACCAGTTCCACCTTGGGAATGTGCCCGAGCGGACGGTTCCGGTCATGGATGGCCACGATCTGCCTCAGCTCTTCCACCATGCTTTCATGGGTTTGAAAGGCCCCTTTATGAGTGTGCTCGGAGGCTCCTGAAACGCGATCCTTCGGATGCACATTCGGAAACCCGGTGAAGGTGTCAAAGCCCAGGATGCGCCGCGTGTGATTGTAAGGCTCATAGATCGCCGAAAAATGAAGCCAACTCACCAGGCCGCCGCCGGCGAAAACGCCGCACTCCACGACGCTGCCATTGGCCGCCAGGTTCAGCTTGAACAGTTCGTGCTTCGCCAGAAACCGGGCGACGTCTTGTCGCCGCACATGGCGGGGAAAGGTTTGCAGGCGTTGCGCCAGCGGTACGCGGGACTGTTCCAGGGCGGCGCAAAGTTCGTCCATCACCCCGCGCTCTCCCGGCGCATACTTGTCGAGGTGATGCCCAAGGTGTTCCAAGGCCTTGCTCATTGTGAGTTGTCTCGGGTCAGAGACAGGTTCGCTGCTGAGTCTCCACGTTCCCACGCCACGGTCGCGCGCAGTCCTTCAAGCAGGCTGACGGCCGGCGCCCACCCCGTGGCGGCTTTTAGTTTCGTAATGTCCGCCTGCAAGCGCATCACTTGGTCGGGACGATACGGAATGGCGCCGTAAACGGGTTCGATCGGTGTTCCCAACTCGGCCTGGATCCTTTCAACGATTTGTCTCAACGGCCATGCCTCGCCTGAGCCGAGGTTGAATACGCCCGCCGCCCCGCGCTCTGCCACGGCGGCGATGGCCCGGGCGGCATCGGTCACGTACAGGTAGTCCCAACGCTGTTCGCAGCGCGTCAGCTTCGGCGCGCGTCCGGCGAGGAATTCGCGGAGGACGTACGGCACAAACCATTGCGGGTGGTCGCCCGGGCCATAAGTCGAAAACACGCGCAGCCAGGCGCAAGCCGGCCCGCGCGCTTCGCCCAGCGCCAGCGCGGCGATGCCCGCCGCCAGCTTCGCCTTGCCGTAAAGTGTCGTCGGTCGGGTGGGAGCCGTTTCGTCCAGCACGCAGTTGGGATTGCCGTATTCGGCCTGCGAGCCCAGGCCGATCCATTGCCGGCAGCCACAGGCGGCGGCGAGTTTCACGGCCTCAAGCGTGAGCGGGAGGTTTTCGGTGATCTGATATTCCGCGTTGCGTTCCTGGCCGAACACCCCGCGCCAGGCGCAGTGGATGAACACCTCTGGTTGGTACCGCTGCAACGGTGGGATCAGCGCCAGGTCGTCCAATCGCTGGAACGTCACCAGTTCGAACCGCCCCTCCAGTGACGCGATGCGCCGGCGATCAGACGTCTCGCGTACCAGCACGAGCGGCCGCGCCCCGCGCGCGACCAACTCCGCCAGCACCGCCGAGCCGATGAAACCCGTGGCGCCGGTCAAAATCGCTCTGGGGGCGGTCGCGTTCACCGGTCTGCCTTGCCGGCCAGGACGTCGAGGAGCGAATGAAACTGGCGCGGTTGATAACCAAACCCGGCGAGTTCGGCTTGGATTTCCTGCATGTACCCAAAGCTGAACACCAGGACTTCGTCCACGGGTGTGTCCCTGAGCGCTGGCAACCCCACGAGCGGCAGCCCGCATTGGGGCACCACCAGGCCGGGCCGTTTGGGTTTTTTGTCCACGAGATAGCGGAACTTGGACGCGGTTTGCATCGCCGCGAGGGTCATGACTCCGCGACCGCCGGCGCCGTAGCCGGCGAGGGTTTTGCCCGCGCCGGTCACCCGGTTGACAAACGCGTCCAGGTGGGCGACGCCGCGCTGGATGCGCTCAGCCTGGGCGGCATAAAAGTCCAGCCGGCTGAAATCCACCGGCACCGCCGGTTGGGCGGCCGGGAATCGCTTTGCCAGCCGTGAACCGGTCGGCGTGGCCAGGAACAGCAGCGAGTTTGCCCGCCGGTCCGCCTCGGGCACGAGGTTGAAGTCCAGCACCGTCATGCCTTCGCGCGCCACCAGCGCCGCCGCGGTCGCTTCGGTGAGGTAGATCGTGTGTTCGTGCTCGAAGAGGCAGAATTCCTGGCGGTCGAAGATTTTTTGCAGGTCGTGCACTTCCACGAACAGCAACCCCGAATCCGGGTTGAGAATCGAACGCGCCGCCGCCACGAACTCCCGAGGGTGCGGGAGGTGGTCGAAGGTGTAGGAAAGCGTCACCACGTCAACCTGGCGGAACGACGCCGGCAGTCGCTCCACCGACTCCGCAGTGAACAGCCCCTGGATGGTGGGGATGCCCCGGGCCTCGGCCGCGCGCGCCAGGACGGAGGACGGTTCGTAGCCCAGCACTTCACAACCGCGTTCCTTGAAGGCCGCCAGTTGACCGCCGTCACCGGAACCGACCTCCAGGACTTTCACCCCCCGGCGCCCCTCGCCGTATTTGTCCAGCAGACTCCCGGCCACCAGTCGCATGAACCGGCTGGCGGTGGGCGACGCTCCCACGGCGTACTGGTAATCTTCATAATATTCGCCCATCTCCACGTCGTGCTGCGTTTGCGCGGTCAGGCAGTCCTCGCAGACGAACACGTCCAGATCGTGCCGAAACTCGCTGCCGAAGCGCGCGGCCGGAATGAAGTCATCCGTCAAAGGCATGGCGGGCAGGTGGAGGAAGCGCCGGCGGCGCGGGCTTCCACAAACGCGGCACTGGCTGAGCAAACGGATGTTCATGGGAACGCAAGACTGATACGGGCTTT